>NZ_JBOFKN010000023.1:0-88570 GCF_051657365.1 Paraclostridium sp. | reverse complement strand
GTTTTTAATTCTATTTTGAGTATTATATTTTTTATATGTTGTATGAATTGTTATATCTTTTTTTATTATTTCTATATATGTAATTTCTTTTATATCTATCTTATGAGTTATTCCATTTTCTTTAATCATTATGAAGTTTTCTCTTCTTTTTATAATATCTGAGACACAACTCAAAATATTTTCTTTTAAATCTTCATAGCTTACTGGCTTAAGTAAGTATCTGTATGCTCTAACTTTATAACCATCTTGTATATGTTCTAATAATGAAGTTATAAAAATAATTTCAGATATTTTATTTTGTTCCCTAATTTTTTTAGCTAAATCCATTCCATTTAATTTATTCATTTGTATATCCAAAAAATATATATCAATTCCTTCTAAGTTAGCTTCTAAAGCTTCTTCTCCCGAACTAAAGTCAAAGACTTCAACATTATTAGATATTTCCTTGAATATTTTAGATATGAAATTATTTAATTTATTTCTTTGTAAATCATCATCCTCACAAATAACTATCCTATACAAACACTCGCCCCCTTACTTTTTTAACAATGTTAATTCAACTTTGTTAATATTACCATAAAATACCACAAATCCACAATCTTTGTGTTATTAAAAAACAAAGGGGTACCGTTTTGGTACCCCCCCTTGTTTTTTAATAATTTTCATGACTATTTTTTTGTATCATTAAAAATAATTGTAGCCTTGAATAAATCCCCTTCTACGTCTATTTTTATTTTACCACCTTGAACTTTCACCAAATTATTAACTATACTTAACCCTAATCCATATCCTTCACTATGTCGTGATTTATCACCTTTTACAAATCTATTTGTTAATGTATTTTCATTTGTATCTATCTCATATTTGCATACATTTTTAAAGTTTAGCTCTACCTTGTCATCTTTATTTTCTAAATCTATATAAACTCTTGTACCCTCTAATGAATACTTAATTATGTTATCTAATAAATTTTCAAAAATTCTAGTTGTTTTATCTTTATCTAAATTAAGTATTATGTTTTCTTCTTCTATATTAAGCCTTAAATCAAGATTACTTTCTTCTATCCTATCTTTGAAGTTTTCTATAGTATTTTCTAGTAAATTTCCTATATACAAACTTTCCTTATTCACTACAATTACTTCTTCATCTGAATTTATAATATCATTCATATTTTTTATAAGAGAATTTAATCTATGAGTTTTATTTTTTAATATGTTTATTTGATCTATTTTTTCTTCTTCATTTAGTTTCTCAGTTTTTAATATATAAGTTGAATTTATTATGGATGTTAAAGGGGTTTTTAGGTCATGAGATAAATTAGTTATTAACTGAGATTTACTATTTATACTTATATTTTCACTTAAAGTAGCTTCTTCTAATTTAAATAATAATAACTTTAACCTATTCGTTATTGCTATATATCTAGTTCCAAAGAATAACTCAACTCCATCATCTATTTCTAAAAATTCGTTTATATCTATTTGTTTAATATTTTCTTCATCTACATTTTCAGTAACATTTTCTAAAGTTGCTTTTATCATAGATAAACTTATTTTACTGCCAATTATTTTTAATATTAGTCTTACTATATTTAAAAATAATACAGATATAAATATCATGCTTCTAAAACTATCCCCATCTAAATATCCTATATATCCAAATACAAGCATTAAATTTCCAATTAATGATATCCATTTTTTCACTATATATTTTGAATATATAGCTGTTTTACTATCATCATCTTCTTCTACCTTTAATCTATACCAATATACAGACCTAGCTAATACCATTATTAAACTTATTCCTAAAACTAAACATATACAACCTCCAATTAACCACATAAAGTTAGAAAAAATAATAGAATAAGTTAAATAAAACATGTTATCATTAGCAACCATGCTTATAAAGAATATCAAAAGTAATATATACCACCATGCTTTTTGTATAAGTAATGGTTTTGTAAGTGCTAATCTAATTTTTAAATCTTCTTCATCAAATATATTGTATTTATCATTTGATTTGTATAAAAATGCTTCAAACATATTCGCCACCTACTCTTTAAGACTTTCTATATTTTTAAATTTCATTTCCACTTTAAACATATCCCCATCTATAACAATATCTACTTTACCACTTTGAAGTTCAGCCAAACTACAAGCTATAAAAATTCCCATCTGCTTTTTATTACCACTACTTAAATTTTGCAAAAATTGTTTTGTGCTTATATTTAATTCTTCCCTAGATATATTTATAAGTTTTATAAAAACTTCATCCTTTTCTTTGTAAAGTTTCACATGTACCCTACTATTTTCTTTTGAATATTTAACTATATTGTCTAATAGTATTTCAAAAATTCTCCACATCTTTTGCCCATCGCAATTTATATATGTTTTTTCTTCTTCTATATCGCTTTTTATAATTAATTTACTATCAGCAAATCTACCTTCATATTCTGCTATTGATTGTTTCAATATGTTTTTTATATCTAGTTTTTCCATTTCTATATCTATGTCATTATTTACAGCTTTTGATAATTCAAATAATTCTTCTATGTTGTGTTTTAATAAATTAGATTTTTCTTCTAAATTATTTATAATTTCATAATCAAAGGTTTTCTCTAGCTCATTAGTATTTTTTACAATTTCTGATACAGGCTCTTTTAAGTTTTTAGCGACTCCTAAAATCAATTCATTAGTCATATTTTTATTAGTTTTTTCTTTGATTTTACTATCATATATATACTTAGAAACTTTATCTAAATGTTTCATTATTCTATTTCTATCTTTACCTAGTATGGCACTTCTTCCATCATATCCACCTTGTATTTGTTCAAATATATCTAAAGTATCTTCAGACATTTGAGTTATTTGATGTATTTCTTGAAAAAGTGCTATATCTCTTATCCCATTTATAAAATTTTCTGCCATAAGTGCAATAGTTATTATAATCATACTTATTGTTATAGCTAAGAATTTATCATAGCCTAAAAGAAATGTACTCAAAATTATTATACCTACTAATACGTATATTATTTTTTTTATTAATTTTGCCTTATTAAATACCTCTGCAAACTTATCTTCTTTTAATTTTGTCGAATTTATATCCAATTCCCCACACCACCTTTAAATATATTGGTTCTTTAGGATTAATTTCTATTTTTTCCCTAATCCTTCTAATGTGAACCATCACTGTATCCGTATTTATACAATAATCATTCCATATTTTTTCATATATATCTTCTGCTGAAAAAACCTTACCTGCATTTCTCATAAGTAATTCTAATATTTTATATTCCATAGGCGTTATTTTTTTCAAAACACCATCAACTTCTAGTTCTTTGCTATTTGTATCAAGCTTAATCCCTCCTATTGCAACAACTTCTTCACTTTCTTTGTTTTCATAATTACCTAAGTTAACATACCTTCTTAACTGTGATTTTACCCTAGCTACTAGCTCTAATGGATAAAATGGTTTAGTGATATAATCATCTGCTCCAATATTTAAGCCTAGTATTTTGTCACTATACTCAGACTTAGCGCTAAGAATAATTATAGGAATATTTTTATCTTCCCTAATCCTCATAGTAGCTTCTATTCCATCCATATTTGGCATCATGATATCCATTAAAATTAAATGAATTTCTTCCCTTTCAACAATATCTAAAGCTTCCTTTCCATCATAAGCTTTGAATACCTTTATCCCCTCATGTCTTAAGTATCTCTCTATCGCATCAGGAATTTCTTTTTCATCATCAACAACTAAAACGCTATATTCACTCATAAATTCCTCCCCAATAGTTAGCTATAAACTTATATTAGCATATAAATCTTACAATTCACTTTGCTCAATTCTTAAATTTTTCTAAACAAATTAATTTAAATCTTATCAAACTTTAAAACTCTTATTTTAAATACTTTTATGCTACTTTATAATACAAAAAAGCCCTTGATTTCTCAAGGGCTTGTATCTACTTCAGTACATATTTTAATATTGCTAATCCCCATAGATGTAATGGGTAAAATACGTAGAATAAATATTTACTAAATTTATTATTTAAACCTCTTTCTCCATTGTATAAAAGTATCAATGGAACAGCTAATATAAACAAGAAATCACAGTTAAGCGGTAACATTAACATAGCTTCTTTCATTGAAGGATATGGCAAATAAGTAAAAAGCAAGAATGATATAACTGATAATATTATATATCCAATAACTAGTTTTTTATTATTACCTCTAAAGAAGTATGTTACTAATATAAATGGTATTACTGCCATACCCCCTTCTGTAAATGGTGCTAATGGAATTAATATTATTGCTGCTAATAATATAATTAATTTTTTAGCAAAATGCTTTTGCTTACTATATTCTATTAAATTTATAATAGTAAGTCCTAATGCTAGCGTTAAAAATATATTATTATTAACTACTACCTCTTTTGATTTAAGTGCCATATTTATCAACGTATCTCCAACTTGCATAAATACAGCCCATCCAATTAATCTCAAATTATATTTTAATTTATTTCTAGTATGAAAAAGTCCCTCTACCACTAAAAACGCAAATATAGGTGATACTACTCTCGATACCGGGTGAACCCACATTGGAAATACATGTGGGAAAAACTCTCTTAAATGGTCAAACAACATAACTATAAGTGCAAATACTTTAAGTTCAAATGCATTAATTTTCTTCATAAAAAATACCTCCTGTTTTTTAGTACTAAGTCATTTTAACTTAAATTCAAAAACAGAGGTATTTAATTACCTTACACCTATATTACAATTTCGTAATGTGATTATAAAGTTATATATATTAATTTTTATTAACACTCAACATTAATTTTATTGCCTAATTCCATTCCTTTTAAAGCTTGATTTGTTTTCTTTGCATAAAATACTGTTAATATTACTGTAAAGAAATCTGATACAGCTTGAGTAAGTAAAACTCCATCCATCCCTAGTAACTTTGGAAGTATTATAATAATTGGCAAAAAGAAAATACCTTGTCTAGCTGTTCCAACTATTAAAGCCTCTTTAGGCATACCTAGAGATTGATACAATACTGCATATAATTGAGTAAACCCTAAGAAAGGATATAATAATAATGTAGCTCTAAGTGTTTTAGCTCCTATATCTATAACAGCTGGGTCATTACTAAATAGTTGTATAGCTTGTGGTGCAAATACCATTAAAGTTATAGTAGCTAATGTTGAAAATATTGTAGTTCTTTTTATAGATATTTTTATAGCTTCTCTTAATTTTTCATATTTCTTTGCTCCATAATTGTAACTAGCAATAGGCTGGAATCCTTGATTATACCCTAATACAACAAACATTACCAATGAAGATAACTTTAAGGCTATACCAAATGAAGCTATTAATTCATCTCCATAGGGCTTTGACGCTATATTTAAAAGTCCCATAGATATACTTATTAGAGCCTGTGTTAAGAAAGTAGCCGTGCCAACTGAAACTACTTCACTATATATTTTCTTTGAAAATTTAAATTTCTTAATTTCTACTTTTAAGTAACTCTTCTTTGTTATAAAATATGATAATAACAATGCAACTGATACAAATTGACTAAATACTGTAGCTACAGAAGCTCCAACTACTCCCATATTAAAGTTAAACATCAATATTGGATCTAGTACTATATTTATAACTGCACCTAAAGCTACTGCTGTTGCGCTCAATCTTGTATTTCCTTCTGACCTTACTATATTTGCAAGAGTTGGCATCATTATAGGTAAACTCGCACCTATAGCGATAGGTTTTGCATATTCAAGAGCATATGGCATTACGCTATCTGTTGCACCTAATAATCTTAATATTGGTTCTAAAAATATTAGTATCAATATAGTAAATACAAATCCAATTAATATAGAAGATATTATAGCCGTTGATGCTACTTCATCTGCGCTATCTTTATCTTTAGACCCTAAAAGCCTTGCGATATATGATGAAGACCCTACTCCTATCATTTGCCCTACTGCATTTATTAAAATAAATAAAGGAAATACTACTGATACCGCAGCCATTGCCAATGTATCATTTAGCATGCCTATAAACCCAGTATCCACTATGTTATATATTGCACTTATTAAACTGGCTATAATTCCTGGTATTGCAAATTTCCATATTACTTTACCTATATTGTCATCATCCATTATACTTGATGTATCTATAATTTTATTCATTCAATCACACTCCTTAGTTAATAACATCATATTAATATGATATCAAAACCATGGAGTTATCGTTAATATGTATATCTTATTACTAGTTATAACTAAAACTTATAACAACTCACCTGTTTTTTACATTATCTAAAAAAACTTCCAAAAATAATTTTGCTTCTTCAGATAATTGTTCTTTTTTCCTTTTCACCCATCCTATAGAGAATTCTACATTTTCATTTTCAAGGGGTATAGCCTTTACTCCTCTTATTCTTTCAATTTGATTAAATCCTGATCCAATTACATATGCATTAGTTTGTAACACAAATTGAATTATAGTTTCCTTGTCATTTAGATATATAGTTCTATCTTTGTTAGAAAACCCTAGTGAATCTAATTCTATGCTGTATGTAAGTGCATTTATAGGTTCTTCTGATAAATGTACACATATATAATCATTTAATTCTTCTGGCTTTACAGATTGATTATTATATAAAGGATTATTTTCTCCTACATAAATATATAACTTATCTTTTAATATAGGATTAAATTCTAGCTTTTTAGCTTCTATTACATTTTTCCATACTCTTTCTTGCATATTAGAAATAGCAAATATTCCGATTTCTGATTTCATACTAGCTACATCATCTATTACTTTTTCTTTGTAAGTTTCTTTTATTGATATTTTTATTTTATTTGCATCAATCTTTTTATATAATTCACTCAAAACAATACCTAAATCAAATAATTTACCACTAGATATTTCTAATGTAAATGCTTTTTCCTCTGATAAATTTGAATATATATTTTCTATATTATCAACCTGGCTTATTATATACTTTGCATAAACCAAGAAATCTTTTCCTTCTTTAGTTAACTCTACACCTCTATTTGTTCTATTAAATATCTTTATATTAAATTCCTGTTCTAAGCTCATTATTGCATTGCTTAAATTAGGTTGTGATAAAAATAAATTTTTAGAAGCTTTATTCATAGACCCTGTTTCTGCTACTTCTATTAAATACCTTAATTGATTAAGTTGCAAAATATAACCTCCATTATTTTTAAATATTTTTTATAGTTTACCACATTTTGTGTATTTGTATAAAAAAAGAGCTTATAAAAGCTCTTAATCTTCATCTGTAAAATTATTATTAAATCTCATTTTAGCTATTCTAAGCATTTCCCCTAAATTGTACCCTTTTAGCTTACATCCACACTTTGGACAGTATTCTAGTTTTTTAGAAACTACTGCCCTACAACTAGCCTCAGGACATCTTACTTTTTCAGTTACTTTACCAACATCAAGTCCACATCTTGGACAAATAGTTCCTGGTCTATTTGAAACTTCCTTTCCACATCTTGGACATTTTATCACAATTACCCCTCCCCATAAATAATATAAGAGTTGATACTATATACTATGGTAAATTCTATATTTGTGATATATGTTTATATAAAAAAATACACTTTCTATTTTCATAGAAAGTGTATTTTAAATTAATATTTATTTAAGAGTTACTAATCCATCTTCTGCTACTATCTTTTGCCCTTCTTCACTTAATATAAAATCTACAAACTTTTTACCATTTTCTGTTAATGAAACTTCTTTGTATACTAGTAAGAATGGTCTAGATAATTTATAGTCTCCGCTCTTAGCATTAGCTGGTGTAGGATCTACTCCATCTACTTTAACTGAACTTATGCTATCATCTAAGTAACTAAATGATGTGTATCCTATTGCATTTTCATTTCCCGCTACTGTTGATTTTATATTTCCATTTCCATCACTTATTTGAGCTTCTTTTGTTAATTGTGTTGAGTCATATCCAACTATTTCTTGGAATGCATCTCTAGTTCCTGATCCATCTTCTCTTGAAACTACTACTATAGGTGCATCTTTACCTCCCACATCTTTCCAGTTAGTTATTTTACCTGTATATATATCTTTTATCTGATCCATTGTAAGAGATTTTACTTCATTATTTTTATGAGTTATTATTCCTATTCCATCAACTGCTACTTTAGTTTCTTTAAGTCCTGCACTTTTTTCTTCATCTTTTAAATCTCTAGATGCCATTCCTATTTCTGCTACTCCATTTATTGCATCTTTTATTCCTGCTGATGATCCTAATTGATTTATTTCTACCGATACTTTCGAATCTACTGATTTATATGCTTCTGCTTCTTTTTCAATTAATGGTCCTACTGAAGTAGATCCTGATATTGATATTTTAGCTGAATCTCCTCCAGAATCTTTTGATCCACATCCTACTGCTAATGCTCCTACCATTATCGTACTTGCTAATAAAACCCCTATCTTTTTCTTAAACATAAAAGTACCTCCGCCTTTGGATAATTTCATTATTATTTTCCCATTTTTACTATTTTTTATTCTTTTGTTTGAATCTTCTTTATATTTTAATAATAATGCTTTTATGTTAAATCCAAATTAGGTTCGTGTTAACTACAAGTAAATAACATTAAGATTATGTAAAAAAGGATATCTCAAAATATAAGTCTCTTGAGATATCCTTTTAAATTTATTTTAAGTTTTTATTTATTGTTTTTTATTGCTGCTTGAGCTGCAGAAAGTCTAGCAATAGGTACTCTGTAAGGTGAACAAGATACATAATTTAATCCAGTCTTGTAACAGAACTCTATAGAAGATGGTTCTCCTCCATGTTCTCCACATATACCTAATTTAAGGTTTGGCTTAACACTTCTACCTAACTTAGCTGCCATTTGAACTAATTTACCAACTCCATTTTGATCTAGAACTTGGAATGGATCTTTTTCTAAGATTTCACTATTTACATAATCCCCTAAGAATTTGTTAGCATCATCTCTTGAATATCCAAAAGTCATTTGAGTTAAATCGTTAGTTCCAAAACTGAAGAAGTCAGCTTCTGTAGCTATTTCATCAGCTGTTAAGCAAGCTCTAGGTACTTCTATCATAGTTCCTACAGTGTAATCTACTTTAACTCCTGATTTTTCTAATTCTTCATTTATAACAGCTATAACATTTTCTTTTATAGTTTTTAATTCCTTAACTTCACCTACTAAAGGTATCATTATTTCAGGATTAACTTCTACACCACTTTCTTTGGCTGCTATAGCACCTTGTATTATAGCCTTAGCTTGCATCATAGCTATTTCTGGATAAGTTATAGCAAGTCTACAACCTCTATGTCCAAGCATTGGGTTTAATTCTTGTAAATCAACTATTCTTTTTCTTATTTCTTTAACTTCTATGCCCATAGTGTTTGCTAAAGCTTCTATAGCTTCATCATCATGAGGTAAGAATTCATGTAGTGGTGGATCTAGTAATCTTATGTTAACACTTCTTCCATCCATTACTTTAAATATTTCTGTAAAGTCTTCTCTTTGCATTGGTAGTAATTTTTCAAGAGCTACTAATCTTTGATCTACTGTTCTTGATAATATCATTTCTCTAACTGCTGGTATTCTATCTTCGTCAAAGAACATATGCTCAGTTCTGCAAAGTCCTATTCCTTCTGCTCCAAATTTTATAGCAACGCCTGCATCTCTTGGAGTATCAGCATTAGTTCTAACTTGTAGAGTCTTGTACTTATCTACCCATTTCATAAGAGTTTCAAAGTTACCTGTAAGTGCAACATCAGTTTTTTCTATTTCTCCTAAGTATACATATCCTGTCGAACCATCTAAAGATATATAATCTCCTTCTTTTATAACTAATCCATCTACAGTTACTTCTTTGTAGTATTCATCTACTTTTATTTCTCCACATCCAGCTACACAACATTTACCCATACCTCTAGCAACAACCGCTGCATGAGATGTCATACCACCTCTAGCTGTAAGTATACCCTCAGCTACAACCATACCTTCTATATCTTCAGGTGATGTCTCTAATCTTACAAGTATAACTTCTTCACCTTTTTCAGCAGCTTTAACTACATCATTAGCATTGAAATACACCTTACCACAACTAGCACCAGGAGATGCTGGTAATCCTTTAGCTATAAGCTTAGCATTTTTTAAAGAAGTTTCTTCAAAGTTTGGATGTAATAACTGATCTAATTGATTAGGTTCAATTCTCATAATAGCTTCTTTTTCATCTATTATATTTTCTTCAACTAAATCAACTGCAATATTTATAGCAGCTTGAGCAGTTCTTTTCCCGTTTCTTGTTTGAAGTATATATAACTTTTCATTTTCTATAGTAAACTCTATATCTTGCATATCTTTATAATGATTTTCAAGTATATGAGTTATCTTTACAAATTCATCATATATAGCTGGCATAGCTACCTGTAATGTTTCTATATCTTGAGGAGTTCTAATACCTGCAACAACATCTTCACCTTGTGCATTTATTAAATACTCACCGAATAATTTATTTTCTCCAGTAGAAGGATTTCTAGTAAACGCAACCCCAGTCCCACTAGTTTCTCCCATATTACCAAAGACCATAGATTGTATATTAACAGCAGTTCCTAAGTTATGAGGTATATCATTTAACTTACGATATATATTAGCTCTTGGATTATTCCAAGACTTAAATACAGCCTTTATAGCTAACATTAACTGCTCCTTAGGATCTTCAGGGAAGTTTTGTCTTAATTCTTTTTTGTATATCTTCTTATATTCCTCAACTACAACCTTTAAATCATCAGTAGTAAGGTCAGTATCAAACTTATGACCTTTCTCTTCCTTAATTCTATCTAACACATTCTCAAACTTATACTTTGGAACATCCATAGCAACATCTGAAAACATCTGTATAAATCTTCTATAACTATCATAAGCAAATCTTTCATTTTGAGTATTACTAGCTAAAGCCTTAACAGAAGTATCATTTAAACCTAAGTTTAAAATAGTATCCATCATCCCAGGCATTGAGAAAACAGCACCTGAACGAACAGATAATAATAAAGGATTTTCGCTACAACCTAACTTCTTACCTAAAGAAGCCTCTAACTCAACTAACTTTTCTTCAATTTGCATATTTATAACTTCACTTATACTCTCATTGTTCACATAATAATCATTACACGCTTCAGTACTAATAGTAAACCCTGGAGGCACTGGTAAGCCTATCTTAGTCATCTCGGCTAAATTAGCACCCTTACCACCTAAAAGACTTTTCATTTCCTTTGAACCCTCACTAAAACTATAAACAAACTTACTCATGAAAAACTCCTCCTAAATATAATTTTTTAGATACAATACATACTGTATATTGTATTCACGCCTAAATATTTTGTTATACCTAAAAATCTATAAATAAAATAATACCTAAAACTCCTAGTTATTACTTTCTAAATGCATAGTTAAACGTTTTTTGTCCATCTAACTTATCCCACAAAATCTTAATCTGACTTAAACTTTTAGATTGATGTAAATTTATTTGTTGAAGTAAGACTTAAAGACCGCTCTTTTTAGGTCTTTGTCTGGATGAAACAAGTAAATTTACATCAATCTCCGTTGAGACAAATAAGATTTACACTACACATCGAAAGTTTTTTGATTATTTTTCCGATGTGCACTAAAATCCTATTTATCACTGTCTTTAAATATTTTAAGACCATTTTCTCTCATTATATCCATTATAATTCCAGCAGTTTCCTCTATAGCTTTATTAGAAACATCTATAACAGGACACCCTACTTTTTTCATAATCTTATCAGAATAATCTAATTCCTGAAGTATTCTATCAAATTTAGCATAATTAGCATTACTTGATAATCCTAAAGACTTTAATCTTTCTTGTCTTATCTGATTTAACTTCTCTGGAGTATTAGTAAGACCAATTATTTTCTTTTGATTTATCTCAAATACCTCTTTAGGTATTGGAATTTCTGGAACTAAAGGTACATTTGCAACCTTTATATTTTTATTAGCAAGATACATACTAAGTGGTGTCTTAGAAGTTCTTGATATACCTAATAAAACTACATCAGCTTGTAATATTCCTCTTTGATCTTTTCCATCATCATACTTAACTGCAAACTCAATTGCCTCTACTCTCTTAAAGTAGCTTTCATCTAACTTTCTTATAATACCTGGTTCTCTCTTTGGCTTAACACCAATCTTATTAGTTATTTGCTTTAATATAGGTGTCATTAAGTCTACACAACTTAAATTTTCCTTAGCACAATAATCTTCTGTAAATGTTAAAAGCTCTTTCTCAACTAATGTATATATAACTATTGCATCTTCTTCTTTAGCACTTTTTAATATTTCATCTAAAAAGTTAACATCTATAACATAAGGAAATCTTCTTATCTCATAGTCATCATTTAATTTAAATTGTGATAATGCAGCTTTTGTAACTTGCTGCGCTGTCTCCCCTACTGAGTCTGATATTACATATATGATTAAATTCTCCATATACTCCTCCTTAATTATCTGCTATTTCTAAAAATAATTTTGTTATATTAGTTTTAGAAATTCTACCCACAACCTTATTTATTATTTTATTATCCCTTTTTATCTCTTCTACAACTGGAATTGAATCTACTTCATGTTCTATTATTCTCTTTGCTGCTAAAACAACAGTATCTTCAAGTGTAACAGTTACAACATTAGGTGTTCTTGTCATAATCATACCTACTGGTATTTTATTTATATCTCCTCCACCTATAGTTACTTTTAGTAAATCTTTTCTAGAAACTATTCCGCATAACTCTTCACTATTGTCTATTATAAATATACTACCTACATCAGATAAAAATATGTTAACTATAGTATCGTACACATTAGTATCTTGAGTTACCATAATTGGCATACTCATTATATCCGCTACTGTTTTATTCTTTATTGTATCTCCTAATAAATTAACTTTGTCTAACCCTGAATAAAAGTACCCAACCTTTGGTCTTGCATCTAGTACTCCGGTCATAGTTAAAATAGCTAAATCTGATCTTAATGTAGCTCTAGTTACATTAAGTATTGATGCTATATTCTCACTTGTTATAGGCTCATTTTCTTTGACTATATCAACTATCTTTAGTTGTCTGTTATTAAGTTGAATAATAACCACACTCCTTTTTATTGTGATATACTATTAATCCGTTTTTCTTTATATAGTATATTATATATTTTTTATAGTATAATGTAAATACAAAAACTAAAAACCGAGGAAAAATTCCCTCGGTCATTTAAACAGATTACTTATATACTATCTTAGATAGGTCACAAATATTTAACATTGTGTCATATATTTGCTTTAATATAGCTAATCTATTATTCTTTATAGCCTCGTCCTTGTCCATTATCATAACAGAGTCAAACATACAGTCTATTGCTGGTCTTAATGATGCAAATGCATCAAGTCCTTTAGTATATTCCTTCTCCGCTAATAGATATTCAACATTCGAACGCGTTTCTTGGAATTGTTGATATAAATTAAATTCAGCTTCTTCTCTCATTAAGCTTATATTAACTTTATCAGTTTCAGCTTTTTGAGCTAATGTTGCAACTCTGTTAAATGCTGTTAGCATTTCAACTAATTCATCTTTATCTATCCAAGAGTTTAGAGCTACTGCTCTAGCATGCATATCAGCTATATCATCTATCTTAGAGCTTAATACTGCATCTATAACATCGTATCTTATTCCTAAGTCTCTGAATAAATTCTTTATTCTATCTTTGAAGAATTCCATTATTTGTTTCTTAACTTCATTCTTATCAAATTCTATGAATGAATAGTTATCTAGAGTTAATTCTACAAGTTCACCTAAACTTATATCTAGATTATTATCCATTAATATATTTATTATTCCTAAAGCTTGACGTCTAAGTGCATAAGGGTCTTGAGAACCTGTTGGTTGTATTCCTATTGCAAAGAATCCAGCTATAGAGTCTAACTTATCTGCTATAGATAGTACAACTCCTGATTTAGTTTTAGGAAGTATATCTCCTGCAAATCTTGGTAGGTAATGTTCAAATATAGCATCAGCTATATTTTCATTTTCTCCACTTACTTTTGCATATTCTCTTCCCATTACACCTTGAAGTTCTGTAAATTCAAATACCATACCTGTAACTAAGTCTGCTTTACATAACTCAGCTGCACGAACTGTATCTTCTTTTATAGCTTCTTCATTTAATTTATCTAAAATATCGCTAGCTAATTTTTCTATTCTTAAAGATTTATCATATACTGTTCCAAGTTTAGCTTGGAATACAACAGTCTTTAATTTTTCTATGTAACTTTCTAAAGGCTTTTTAGTATCTTCTTTGTAGAAGAATAAAGCATCTGCAAGTCTAGCTTCTAGAACTTTTTCATTCCCTGCTTTAACATTGTCTATTCTATGGCTATCACCATTTCTAACAGCTATAAAGTTTGGAAGTAATTTACCATCTTTTAAAACTGGGAAGTATCTTTGATGTTGCTTCATAGGAGTTATTACAACTTCTTTTGGAAGCTTAGCATAATCTTCATCAAACTCTCCATAGAAAGCTGTTGGATATTCTACTAAATGAGTTACTTCTTCAAGTAATTCTTCATCAAATTCTATTTCTCCACCTAAAGATTTAGCAACTTCTTCACATTGTTTCTTTATAAGTGCTTTTCTCTCATCTTGGTTTAGTATTACAAAGTTTTCTTCTAACTTAGCTAAGTATTCATCTAAAGAATTAACTTCAAATTCACTTTGCCCTAAGAATCTATGTCCTTTAGTAACATTAGATGATACTATTCCTTCTAGTTCTATATTAAGTAGTGAATCATTTAATATACAAACCATCCATCTTATAGGTCTTATAAATCTCATGTTCTTTCCACCCCAACGCATAGCCTTAGGGAATGTCATAGATTTTATAACCTCTGGAAGTATAGTTGTTAAAACTTCGCTAGTTAATTTACCTTCTTGCTTTATTTTACCGAAAGCATACTCTTCTTTGCCAACTTGCTTAAAGTATAAATCTTCTTCTTTTATACCTTTGCTTTTCATAAATCCTAAAAGTGGCTTAGTGAAGTTTCCATCAGCATCAACAGCTATTCTTTTAGCAGGACCTTTTAGCTCTTCTTCTAAGTCAGATTGTCTTTCACATATATTCTCAACTATAACAGTTAATCTTCTTGGTGTAGAGTATACATTAACACCATCAAAAGTTATTCTGTTTTCGTTAAATGCTTTAACTACATTAGTTTTTAATTGTTCCATTGCTGAGTTTACATATCTTGCTGGTAATTCCTCAACACCTATTTCAAATAAAAGGTAATTATTCATTATCTGTCACCTTCCTTTAAAAGTGGGTATCCCATTTCTTTTCTTAATTCTACATAAGCTTTAGCTACTGTTCTAGCCATGTTTCTAACTCTACTTATAAATGAAGCTCTTTGGCTTACACCTATAGCTCCTCTAGCATCTAGAGTATTAAACGTATGAGAACATTTTAACACGTAATCATATGCTGGAGTTATTAAGCCTTTTTCCATAAGTTTTAAAGCTTCTTTTTCATATACATCAAATAAGTTAAATAGTAAATCTGCATCACACTCTTCAAATGCATATACAGAGTTTTCATATTCTGCTCTTTGGAATACTTCTCCATATGTAATTTCGTCATTCCATTTTAAATCATATACACTTTCAACTTCTTGAATATACATTGCTAATCTTTCTAGACCATATGTTATTTCTCCAGTTTCAAGTTCACACTCTATACCACCAACTTGTTGGAAGTAAGTAAACTGAGTTATTTCCATACCATCTAGCCACACTTCCCATCCAAGTCCCCAGGCACCAACTGCTGTTGCTTCCCAGTTATCTTCAACGAATCTTATATCGTGTGCTCTTGTATCTATTCCTATAGCTTCTAAGCTTCCTAGGTATAACTCTTGTATATTATCTGGAGATGGCTTTAATATAACTTGGAATTGGTGATGTTGATATAATCTGTTAGGATTCTCACCATATCTACCATCTGCCGGTCTTCTAGACGGTTCTACATAACATACTTTCCAAGGCTCTGGTCCTAAAGATCTAAGGAATGTATTTGGGTTCATTGTTCCTGCACCTTTTTCTACATCATAAGGTTGCATCATTATACATCCTTGCTTAGCCCAGTATCCTTGTAATGTTAGTATCATATTTTGAAAATTCATACGAATACCTCCTATATTAAAAACAAAGCCTTTCGCACTATACGAAAGGCCATTAAATGGTTATTTTCTAACTTTTAGAATATCAAACTCTTTTGGTTTTGTCAATACACTTAAACATAGCATTGTCAACACTTTGATTAGAATTTAGGTGTGTCATCGTTTTCTTCTTGTATTAACTCATCAGTTATATCTTTTTCATCTTTTTTATTGTCTTTTACTACTTCTGTAACTTCCTTCGCAGTACTTGTTAACATATTTTTTAACATATTTAATTTTTCTTCGTTTAATTCTCCTAAATCAACAACTGTTTTATCTTCTTCGTTTTCAACTTTTATATTAAATTTACCTATTACAGCTGCTGAAAGACCTACTAATGTTACTAATGGTCCTAGTGCTAACCCAACTACTCCAACTGTTAGAGGTATGTTCATTATTGTTTTATTATCTTTTTCAACTATTATTCTTATTACATTACTTCTTTTTAACATTTCTTTTAGTTGACACTTTAATTCTTCTGCATCTTTTCCAATTGCATTTTCCATTTTAGCTTTAGCTTTAGTTTTTACTTTTGCAGCTTTTTTATTTTGTTCTAAATATATTATTGCATCTAATATATTTCCATCGCTAACAACTAATGCTTCCTTAGCTTGTGCATAGCTTGCACTTGGAACTCTTTCTAATACTTGATCTATTTTTTCTAATGTTATATCAATCATTGATATCAGCTCCCTTATTATTTTCTAGTCCCTGTAATAAGTGTAATGATTTTGTATTTGCGTTGTCAACGTAAACTTGAATATATACTTTTAAAATTTTGCTTAATTCGTTAACTATATATTTAGATACTTTTGCTTTACTACAAGTTAATATATCATTTTTAAATATATAATCCATAAGCTTTATAGTTGTGCTGTCTATTTTAAAATTATATACATGATTTTCTTTACACTTTTCACATAGTATTCCACCTTCGTCAACATTAAATACACTATTTTTAAGATTAGCATCGTTGCAGTTGACACATTTGTTTACTATAGGTTTAAAACCTGTATAATCTAAAAACTTTAGTTCAAAAGCTTTAGTTATATATTCCTTATCTACATCAGGTTGTGTATATAAATAAAGAGTTTGTGCTAATAAAACAAATAATCTATTGTTAGTTTGATTTTCATATATAGACCCATCTACTAAACCTGTTATATATGTAGCATATGAAAAAGCTTCTATATCATAGGCTATATTATAAAAACTTTTAATTGTTTCACTTTGACTTACTCTATACATATTACCTTGTTTTTTTAAGGTAAAGTTTGAGTAAGAAAAAACTTGAGAAGAAGATAGTAAGGCGCTTTTATTTCTTTTAGCTCCTTTTGCTATAGCTGATATCTTCCCAAGTTTTCTAGTAAATATAGTTAGTATTAAATCACTTTCTTTATATCTTGTTGATCGTAGTACTATCCCCTGGGTGTTCAAAATTATCATAGTCGATTTCTATCTCCCTATTTATATTATTGCTCTCACTTACATTGATGCTGTTTTTTAAGTATAGATATGCTTCTATACTTCCAGTTCTTTTAAAAACTTCCCAACACAAATTGTTCATTTTTAAAAACCCCCTTCTTACTCTTATATTATATTTTTAGTAAGAAAGGGGGAAATAATGCATTAAGTTGTTAGACAATTTTTGACAATATAATAGTTGTCGTTAAAAAATAAATCGTCATCCCAATTATATCAAGGGCTGTAGCTATTAATGGAGCCGACACGATCGACGGATCTACATCCATTTTTTTAAATAACATAGGCATTGATGAACCTATCATAGCCCCAATTATCATATTTATAAATAAAGATAAAGAAACTATTAAAACTATATTTATATCCTTGACAAAAACATAAGTTGCTATACCTATAATTAAACTGCAAATTATTCCTGTAAATACACCAACTAATCCTTCTAATAAAACATTCTTAAAATTTAAGTTTTTATTAGATAATGCCATTACTGTAAGTGCTGACGCTTGTGTACCTATATTTCCACTCATACCTGTTACTAAAGGCACGAAATACATTAACGGGAAGTATTTTGAGTCAATTACATAATCAAAACTTGATAATATAAGTGTTGCTAAAAAACCACCGATTAAAGTTACTATAAGCCATGGTATTCTAGCCTTAAATGAAGATATAACTTGATCTTTTGGATCTACGTTAGTTTGTTCTATAATATCTCTTTCTTGTTCTGAAGTTCCAGCAAATTTATACATATCTTCACTAGCTTCTTCTTCTATAACATCAATTACATCATCAACCGTTATAATCCCCTTTAGGATTTCATCTCTACTTACAACCGGAATTGCTATTAAGTCGTATTTAGAAACCAATTTAACGGCTTTTTCTCTATCTTCATCTACGTATACAGATATTATATTTTCACTCATTAAATCTTCTACTATACTATCATCTCTTGATATTATAAGCTCTCTTAATGATAATACACCTACTAATTTTTCAGAGTTGTCTACTACATAGATATAATATATAGTTTCTGCATCTATTGCATGTTCTCTCATATAATCTATGGCTTGTTTAGCAGTCATATCTTTATTTATAGATATATAACCTGTAGTCATTATCCCACCTGCTGATTCTTCTTCGTATATAAGAAGTTCTTTAACATCTTGGGCATCTTCTTGATTTAGTAAATTTATTATCTCTTCTCTTTCATTTTCTTCTAGTTCAGCTAAAATATCTGCCATATCATCTAGTGACATCATTTCTAATATATTAGCTTTATGCTCTGCATTTAACTTAGATAGCATATGCTTGAAAAACTCAGAGTCAGTTTCATCAAGTATTGATGCTGCCATATCTATTGGCAGTATTTCAAATAATTTTATTTGATTTTCATCATCTAGTCTTTCTAGAATATCAAAAATATCTCTATTGTGATATTCTTCCATTAGTTCTCTTAATTCTAATATTTTATTATTTTCTATTAAATCTTCTACTTGATTTAATAAGTATTTGGAATGCTCGTCTTTCCTATCCATAAAACCCACCTTTTATTATTTATCAGTATAGCCAAAGTTATTTATAAAGCTTTGTAAGTTTCTCCAGTTTTGTTTAACTTTAACCCATACTTGAAGGTTAATTTGAGACCCTAATAATAGCTCTATTTCTTCTCTAGCTGATTTACCTATACCTTTTAACTTTCTACCATTTTTACCTATTATTATACCTTTGTGTGAATCTCTTTCACAGTATATAACAGCTGATATATCTATTATATCTCTATCTGGTCTTTTTTTCATTCTTTCTATTTCTACAGCAACACCATGAGGTATTTCATCATGAACATAGTGAAGTACTTTTTCTCTTATAAGTTCAGATATTAAAACTCTCTCTGGTTGGTCTGTTATCATGTACTCAGGGAAGTATTGAGGTCCTTCTTCTAAGTATCCTGCTATTACTTTTAATAATCTATCTGTATTTTTTCCTTTTAATGCTGATATTGGCACTACTGCTTCAAACATATTCTCAGCATCATACATTTTCATTAAGTCAAATAATTCTTCTTCACTTAACATATCTATTTTATTTAATACTAATATCTTAGGAGTTTTTATACCTCTTAAGCTTTCTATTATCATTCTGTCTCCTGGTCCTATTTTCTTAGACTCATCAACAACGTATAAAACTACATCTACATTTTTAAATGCATCTGTTGCTGATTTAACCATGAACTCACCTAATTTATTTTTAGGTTTGTGTATACCTGGTGTATCTAAAAATACCATCTGACATTCTTTATCTGTGTAAACTGCTTGAATAGTATTTCTTGTAGTTTGAGGTTTATCACTCATTATTGCGATTTTTTCTCCTACAAAGTTATTCATAAGAGTAGATTTCCCAACATTTGGTCTACCTACTATACTAACAAATCCTGATTTAAACATTCTAATTCCTCTTTTCAATTTGTCTTTTGTGTTTTTGATTTTATTTATTTAAAGTCACTACCTGAGAAATAATGTGGAACTAATTGAGCTATAGTATGTTCCTGTATGTCTCCTTTTGAGTATCCAGTTATTATTCTTATATTTGGGCCAAACTCAATTATTACTTGCCTACATATTGCGCATGGGTATGTAGGTTCATTTTTTTCTGAGTTAGTACTAGCTATTGCTATGGCTTCTATATCTTTGTGTCCTTCAGAGATAGACTTAAATATTGCAGTTCTCTCTGCACAGTTCGTACCTGAAAAAGATGCACATTCTATATTACATCCTGTAAATACTTTTCCACTCTTAGTTAAAAGTGCAGCACCAACTTTAAAGTTTGAGTATGGTGAGTAAGAATTTTCTCTTGCTTTTTCTGCTATTTCTAATAGTTCTTTATTATTCATCTATTTACCCCTCCATTAAAGACACTGTGTATCTTGATATTTTAAGTAGTACATTACATTATACCAAAATAGAAATAAAGAAAAAAGTATATTTCTATTTAGTTTCAAAAAAAGCGGGAATAAATTTCCCACTTCTTAATACTGAGCTATCTGTAAAACAAGCATAGCCACTAAAATTCCTAATAAAGCCCCTGCTATAGTTTCCCAAAAAGTATGTATCTTTCCTTCTATCCTACTTTGTGCTACTAACCCTGCCATTAAATATGCAAGTGTTGATGCAACAACTCTTTCAGTCATAAAAGTTACAAGAGTAGCAAGTGCAAAAGCAAGAGCTGAATGTCCACTTGGCATTCCTCCTTGCATAGGCGTTCCTGTTGCAGTTAGTGACTTAACTACTACTACGGCTATTAAAACTAATACTATACATATAAGTGTAACATGTATTGGAGATTTTCTAATGGCAAAGAATACTGGCTCTCCCATAGCTTCTAGTTTATCATAAAATAATAAATATCCAACTACACAAGCATTTAAACTAGCTATTAGAACTCCTCCAGCTGCAACATCTTTTGCTATTTTAGCTAGTGGATGATAAGTATCTGTTATCATATCTACAGATTTTTCTATAGCTGTATTAAACATCTCAGATATTACTACTAAGCTTATTGTAAGAAGTAAAATCATCATTTCAAATTTATTAAAGTCACAAAACAAACTAAATGTAAGAATTACTGCTGCTACAAAGTAATGTATCTTCATATTTCTTTCATGTTTAAAGGTATATAATATTCCCGCAATAGCTGCATTGAACGCTTTTATTATACCTTGCTTAGATTTTTTTTTACCCATAAATTTACTCCCTTGTTATATTAAGCTTGTTTAATACATCTTCTTCTCTTTTTCTCATGTCTTTAGTATTTTCTTCTGTATCATGATCATACCCTAATAAGTGGAACATACTATGACATACTAAGAAACATACTTCTCTTTCAAAACTATGATTATATTCTTCACTTTGTTCTAAAGCTCTCTCTAATGATATGACTATATCTCCTAAAGATTCTTCTTCCATTTCAACATCAAATTCATCTGTTAAAAGTGGAAAAGATAAAACATCAGTTGCTCTGTCTACTCCTCTGTATTCTCTATTTAACTCATGTATCTCTTCATTATCAACAAAAGATAAGCTTACCTCATAGTTATCTTCATATCCTTCATAATATAGACTTTCTACTATTATGTCATGAATTTTTCCTAAAAGCTCTTCACTTACTTTTAATTTATCTTGTCTATCGTCTAATATAATTTCCATAATATATATCCTACTTTCTTCTTATGTTTTCATTTTTGTCAAACGTCTCATTTAATTATACCTTTTCTATTGTTCCTTTGTATCCTTATCTTTTTCATTTTTATCTTTATTTATATCCTTAAATTCATTTCTTATGTCATTTATGGGTCTTTTCTCCGGATTTGAAGGAATTGGCTGTGCTTCTTTTTCTTTTTTTTCATTTTCTTGTCTAATTAATTCTTCTGCTTCTGATTTACTTAAAGGATGTACCTTAGCTATATTTTCTAGAGTATCTACAGTTACTGTATATTCAAGTACACCTTTTTTTACTTTGTGTTGATGTTTAACATCTTTGTATCTTGCATCTACAGGAATTTTATATTCTAAGTCTTTAAGTGCCTTTTCCTTTAAATCTTCTTTGACTTGTTCTTTATCTTTTTTAACTTCTTTTATATTAACCTCATTAAAAACACTAGCTTGTATCTTTATTGGGAAAGTGTAATTGCCTATTTTAAGTTCATAGTTTTTATTTTCTATTTCATAATTTTTAAAATCTATATTTCGTCTTAACGTATATTTTTTATCATAAAAACTAAGTGAGTATACTGTCTTTTTATTCCCCGTTTTTATTTTTGTTTGTTCTATGTAATTTGCGCTTTGTTTTGACTCGTAATAAGTTACTGCCCAAACCTCTGGTATGGACTTTGTATTAGCTCCAGAAACCAACACATCCCCTTCTCTTACTATATCTCCCACATTACTTACTTGATTGCCACTTCTTGGTATTACCTTATTTATTATACCATTTTTTTTAGCAATTATATTACAATAATTCGTTTCTTTTTTCTCTGTCAACGATTCATCTTTTTTAGTTACTGTAACAAATATATTTGTTCCTTTAACATTTATAGATATATATGCAATATCTTCAAACTCACTCATTATATGGTCTCTGACTTCTTTTCGCTCTATACTTTTTTTATAAACCCCAGGTTTAACTCCAGCCTCTCCAAGTTCTTTCCTTAGCGCCCCTTTATCAATCCCTTCAGGCGCTTGTATATATACATCTGTCACAAATAAAGATGTGCTCATTAATAAGAACAATGAAATTATAGCACAAATCCACATTCCTTTGTGTTTATATACGCGCCTAGCAATAAATGGAATCCCCATATTTTGTTTTACCTTAACATCATATTTACTATTTCTATATATATTTTTTAAAATTTTAATATCTTTTTTATCTACCTTAAACTCAAGTTTAGCATTAGATAGTCTTTTAACTTCATATACATTTACTTTGTTTCTTATCAGGGTATTTAAAAATATCTCCGTATTTATACCCTCTACAGTTATCACATAGTATCCCCTAATATAACTTATCAAAAGTCGCTCCCCCTTACGTAGTGTACTCTACACTATATATAATTCCTTTTATTCCTATTTCTGTATCTGTAATGTATTTTAGATATAGTTTATCTCCACTTATTTTTATAGTGCTTATCTTTGTTTTTATTTTAATTAAGTTTACATCATATTCAAGAATAGATTTATAGTTTTCTATACTTATGAATGTATTGCTCAAAATAGTTACTGTTGGTTGATTTACCTGTAAATCAGTTGGAACCTCCATCATACTCATACCCCCTTAATATATTCTATGTACTTTTATAATTTTAATTACTTGTATTAATGCTTGAGTCCTATATAATACTATGTACTAAATATAAATTTGGGGACCTTTTCTTAATAAAAAAATAAAGCCAAGCTGGCTTTTATTTTTTATTATCTATTTATCGACCATACTACGTAATTTAAGAAGAAGGCATAAAACAACCAAGCTAAGTATGGTAAATTCAAATAAGCTGCTCTTTTATCAATTTTAGCAAATTTAATTATCATTGCTGTAACCACTAATATCATAAGCCCTATAACAACCAACGAAGTAAATCTAAGTCCTAAACCAAAGAACAGTATAGACCATATAAAGTTTAATCCTAATTGTAACCAGTAGTAAAACATAGCATCTCTAACTTTAAGGCTGTTTGACCCTTTTTTAGAAATTAGGTATGCTGATATCCCCATAAGTATATACAGTATAGTCCAAACTATTGGAAATATGTATGCCGGTGGGAAAAAACCTGGTTTTATTAATTCTGCATAATACACGCTTGAATCTGTTTTGCTTAAAAACTGTGCTATAGCGTTACTTGAAAAACCTAATATAAGCGGTATTAAAACACTTACTATAAAGTTTTTTACATCCTTCGTAGATATAATCAATTAATTCACCCTTTCCTCATCCTCTATTTAGTTTATAAATATGTACATACTTTAAATATTATTCCTATTTTTTTGGACAAAGCAAAAAGCCTAGATCTATTGATCTAGGCTTCTCTATCTATTGTAAGTTAGATTTAACTAACTCATTTATCATTTTTCCGTCAGCTACACCTTTTGTTTTAGGCTTTATAGCTGCCATGATTTTTCCCATATCTTTCATAGAAGTAGCTCCTACTTCAGATATAGTTTCTTTGACTATCTCATTTAATTCTTCTTTGCTCAGCTGTCGAGGTAGGTATTCCATTAATACGCTAATCTCAGCTTCGGCTTCTTGAACTAAATCATCTCTTGATGCTTTCGCAAATTCAGTCATTGCATCTCTACGTTGCTTTAACTGTTTTGTTATTACGTCGATAATCTCGTCGTCACCAAGTTCTGTTCTAGTGTCAACTTCGCGCTGTTTGATTTCAGCTCTTATTAATGTAACAACAGATTTTTTTACTTTATCTTTGTTTTTCATAGCAAGTTTTAAGTCTTCTTGCAACTTTGCTTTAAGGGACATCTCCCTTCACCTCTTATCTACAAAAATTATTTCTTAGCGTTTTTTCTTCTTGCAGCTTCAGCTTTTTTCTTACGTCTTACGCTTGGCTTATCATAGTGTTCTCTTTTTCTTACTTCAGACATTATGCCAGACATTGCACATGAACGCTTAAATCTTCTTAAAGCGCTGTCTAATGTTTCATTTTCTCTTACTCTTACTTCTGACATTCTTCTTCCCTCCCTCCGATAGCGCAAATTATGCTGGGACTGTAACTCGATTATATCTGCACAATATGCATTACAACCTCACACTTTGTTTATTATAAACTAATATTTTTATTTTTTCAAGTATTTTTATGAATAATACTTGTAAAAATTTTATTTATATAAACTTAATTCTCAGCATCATACCAATCTAGTTTTTTTCCAGCTAGTACATGGTAGTGTATATGCTTAACTTCTTGGCATCCATCACTTCCACAATTATTTATTATTCTAAAACCAGTCTTATCATATCCTTTTTCTTTTACTATTTTATTAATAACATTATGAATATGTGCAATTATTTCCATGTTATCTTCATCTATATCTATTATAGATTCATAGTGTTTTTTAGGTATCACCAAAACATGAAGTGGTGCGACTGGGTTTATATCATTAAAAGCTAAGACTTTATCATCTTCATAAACTTTATTTGATGGAATTTCTCCATTTATTATCTTACAAAATATACAACTCATAATTAACACCTCCTATCTATAAGAGTTATTATTTCTACATATTATACTAAAATTCCTTCTACATATTCATCTTTTACATCAGATATTTTAGTTTTTAATATTTGGCCATGTATATCTTCATTACTTTCTACAACTACACGTATATAATTAGGTGTTAATCCTTCATATTTATTGTCTGATATGTTTTGTTCAAATAAAACTTCAAACTCTTCACCTATAAACTTCGTTGCAAAGTTAGAGAAGTTTTTCTTGTTTAAAGCTATTAATTTATCACTTCTTAATTGCTTCATTTGAGGATCTATTTGGTTTTCCATAGTAGCAGCTGGAGTTCCTTTTCTTGGTGAATACTTAAATATATGCATTTGTGAAAGTTCTATATCACTTAAAAATTCATAAGTTTTATTGAATTCATCATTAGTTTCTCCAGGGAATCCTACTATTACATCTGTAGTTATTGCCACTTTAGGCATTTTTTCTCTTAATTTATCAACTATTTCCTTATATTCTTTTGTAGTATATCTTCTGTTCATTCTATTTAAAGTTTCATCACATCCACTTTGAAGTGATAAATGATAGTGAGGACATACTTTTGGCATTTTAGAAACTGTATCTATAAATTCATCAGTCATTAATATAGGCTCAACTGAACTTAATCTTATTCTTTCAACACCATCTATTTCATTTATAGCTTTTATAACACTCAATAAGTTTATATCAGCATTAGCTACATCTTTTCCGTAAGATGCAACGTGTATACCTGTTAAAACCATCTCTTTATAGCCATTAGCAACTAATTTTTTAGCTTCACTAACAACACTTTCTAAATCTCTACTTCTTACTTTACCACCTCTAGCATAAGGGATTATACAGTAAGAACAGAATCTATCACACCCATCTTGTATTTTCATAAATGCTCTAGTTCTTCCGTTAGCTTGATTTATTTCTATTTCTTCAAAAGCTCTAACTTTCATTATGTCATCAACTGTACTTGCTTTTTTAGAAGCATCTAGTTTTTTAATTTCCTCAACTATTTGTCTTCTTTCGTTAGTACCCATAACTAAGTTTACTTCTTCTATTTCAAGTATCTCCTCTGGAGAAACTTGAGAATAACATCCAACAACTGCTATTATTGCATCTGGATTTTTCTTTTTCATTCTTCTTATATATTGACGTGATTTTCTATCACTCATATGTGTTACTGTACAAGTATTTATAACATAAACATCAGCAAACTCTTCGCTGTCTACTTGAGTGTATCCATCTTTTTTAAACATCTCAAGCATAGCTTCTGTTTCATATTGATTTACTTTACATCCTAAAGTATAAAAAGCTACCTTTTTCACTACTGATTTCCTCCTAAGTCGCTTAATTCGTATAACACTATAGAAGACGCTACAAGAGACGCCGTTTCAGTTCTTAATATCCTAGGTCCAAGAGAAACTGATTGTCCTCCTATTTCCTCTATAGCCTCGATTTCAGTATCTTCAAATCCACCTTCTGGACCTACAAAAATACCAACGTTATTTATATCTACACCTTTTATGGCTTGTTTAATCGATTTTGTTCTTTCATTTTCATATGGTGCTATATTAAAGTCATTTTCGCTCATATCAGCTAAAGCTTCTTTAAAAGTTAAAACACCTCTTAATGTAGGAATTTTACCACGTTTACTTTGCTTTGCAGCTTCGTAGATTATTCTTTCCCATCTTTCTATTTTTTTATCTTCCTTTTTGTCATCAACTTTAACTACTGTTCTTTTAGTTTGAACTAATATTATTTCGTCAACTCCAACTTCAGTTAATTTTTGAAGTATCATTTCCATTTTAGGACCTTTTGGAAGACCTTGATATACCTTTATTTTTAAATCCGATTCTCTTTTTATATCAACACGCTCTAATATATCAAGTTCAACTTGTGATTTATCTATATTAGTTATTTCGCATATATATTCATTGTTGTCATTATCACATATTTCTAATTCTTCTCCAATTCTACATCTTAAAACCTTAGAAATATGTTTTACATCTTCACCTTCTATAATACATTTGTTGTTTTCAAGGTTCACATTTTTCTTTTCTACAAAAAATCTATCCATAAATTACACCTACTTTGCTATTTTAGATACTATAGCGTTCCACTCACCTAAAGATTCTACATGTACTATTTCAAGTCCATTTTCAGTTAAAGCTTCTTTAACTTCATCTACTTTAGCGTGTATTATTCCTGATGATATGAATATTGCATCATCTTTCATAAATTGCTTTATATCTTTAGCTAATAATTTTATTATGTCAGCTATTATATTAGCTACTACTATATCAGCTTTATCTGTTACAACTTCCATTAAATTTCCGTGAAGTGCACGTACACTTCCTTCTACTTTGTTTAATTCTATATTTTCCTTAGATACTTTTACAGCAACTTCATCTAAGTCAACTGCTAATACATCTTTAGCTCCCAGCTTTGCAGCAGCTATACCAAGTATTCCACTTCCACAACCTATATCAAATACTTTAGATTCTGGTTTAACGTATTTTTCTAGCTCTCTTATACACATACTTGTAGTTTCATGTGTACCTGTTCCAAATGCCATACCTGGGTCTAATTCTATTATTAAATCAGTGTCAGCTGCTTCATATTCTTCCCAAGTTGGTTTTACTACTATTTTTTCACCTATTTTAGTTGGCTTGTAGTAGTTTTTCCACTCATTAGCCCAATCTTCTTCATCTACTTGAGAAAGCTCTACTATAGCTTCTCCTACATCTATTCCGAACTCTTTTAAACCTTCTATTTTTTCTTTTATTAAATTGATGTCATCCGTAACATCTCTTTCTTCTGTTATATAAGTTTTTATTATAACTCCATCATATCCACTATTGAATATTTCTTCTTCAACGAAATCCCAATCGTAATCATGTTTCTTTTGGAATTTAAAATCCTTAGGGTCTTCTATAGATACCCCACCTACATTTTGTTCATATAATATATTAGTTATGGCTTCAACTGCTTCAGTTGTTGTTTTAATAGTTATTTCTGCCCATTTCATTTATGTACACGCTCCTTTTAAAATTCCTGTTTTTCGTAAATTTTATTATATCATATTTAGTATTGTCTTTTAAAATAATCTTTTATACTTTTACACACTATTTATGTGATTAGTTTTTTATATTTATTCTATTTCATGTTTAAATTACTATTGATTTAACATTTTATAGAAATTTTTAATAATTAAATAAAATAAAGGAACTACCTCAAAATATATAACTCGTCGTTAATATATTTTGAAATAGTCCCTTATTTATCAAACTAGGTTGAGGAATTATTTATAATTATAGCACTTGTAGTTGCTGTTATGATTGCAATATTCATAGCTTGATTTATATCATCTATTATTGTATTTATTATAAAACTATTTATATCTAGTTTTTTTGTATATTCGGATATTATAATAATTGCACATATCATATTTCTATAGTTTTCGCCTAAAGAAAAATTGCCATAAGATTTATGTTGTTTTAAATCATTAGATAGTTCTTTAATTTTTTCAATTATATATCCTACATCATTTAATTCAAGAAGTGCCATTATTCCTATTAATGGATATCCAAATTCATGAAGCTTACATTTTTTTATTTCTAATTCTTTTTTTATGTATATACAATTATCCCACACTGTTTTTTTATGTGTATAAGCAAGTATTTGTGCTAAACTTTGTAGGGTATTACTTCTATGAAATCCATTTTTATTTAAATATTCATATGCATCTTCCATATTTTTCAAATCTTC
This sequence comes from Paraclostridium sp., assembly GCF_051657365.1. Classification (NCBI taxonomy): domain Bacteria; kingdom Bacillati; phylum Bacillota; class Clostridia; order Peptostreptococcales; family Peptostreptococcaceae; genus Paraclostridium; species Paraclostridium sp. The sequence goes on along the minus strand of NZ_JBOFKN010000023.1, from coordinate 59,243 downwards.
TTCAATATTTGTTGAATTTATAGCCATTGTACATGCACTCATATAATCATCTACAGAAGTTAAAAATGGATGATTTTGTCTCATAGATTCGTATATATATTTCATTTTTCCAATACATTCATCTATATTTATTCTGTTTTTATTTTCAAATATAGTATTTGCAACTAATGCTAAGCAGTCTCCTGAGTAAAATTTATTTTGTTTTAGTTTTTTGTGAATTTCTAAGATTTCTTCTAGGCTTGATTTTGGGTTAGGTTGAAGTGATAATATTATAGCTGTATTTACTGAACTATTACCTCTAAAATCTGAAAATATAGAGGTGTTGTCTCTTATTAGATCTATGCATTCATTTACTAATTTAACATTTATCTCTTTATCTTTTAAGGTGTAGGTAAGCGCACAGCCATGTAGTATTATTCCCATCCAGGATGCCGCTTTAACTTTTTTTAATGATTCGTAATTCTTAGTTAAAAGGTTCACTTTATACTCCATAGCTATCCTCCCATCGAATTTAATTCATATTTTTATTTTATTATATTTTGGTTGTATCTTCCCATTATAATTTCATCTATATATTGTCCATCTTTTATAGCTGAATATTTTTTAAGACCTTCTTTTTCAAATCCTAATGATTCATATAATTTTATAGCTTTTATATTATCTGGGTACACACCTAATTCTACTCTAACTAACATAAGCCAATTATCTGCTAAATCTAATAGTTCTTCCATTAATTTAGTGCCTATGCCTTTACCTTGATATTCTGAGTGTATGCTTATTCCAACACTTGCACTATGTCTAATTCTTGGCGACACATTTACATTTAAAGATGCTACTCCTACTACTTTTTTATCACTATTTTCTATTATTTCTGCTACTATTATATGGCTGTTTGTATCTAAGTTTTCTGTTATTCTTTTAGTTCTCTCTAATCTTTCTGAGCTTATTGCTAGTGTATTTTCTTTTACACCTTTCATTCTTCTTATTTCATTTATAGCTTCTGAATCTTCTATTTTTACTGGTCTTATTATTAGTTCCATAGTATCCCCCCATTTTTCTATTGTTTTATTATAATTCTAGTTTATATTTTAATTATTTTCTTTGGATTGTTAAAAATTTATATATAATTTTTTTTATATTTGTTTATATAACAAAAGGGAGTCCCAAAACGGAACTCCCTATATTTAAATAATTATTTTTATTTTACTTTTTATTTTTAACCATATCTTTTAATATTGGTGTACGCTTTTCTATATTAAAATATAAATTTCTAATTTTTCTACTTAAAAATTTATTATAAAGAATACTTGTTACAATAGCTATTATGTATGATCCTAGTACATGCTGTGCATAATGATGTCCCACATATACTCTGGAAATTCCAATTAATATCGATAAACATATTGATACTATTCCAAGAACTCTACTGTATGCATTTAAACCTAGAGCTATACTCATACTAGCTAGTGAATGATCACTTGGAAATGATGAATTTGCTTTGTGTGGGTATAATACAGCAGTTGTATCATCTTTTACAAAAGGTCTCGGTGCATACCATATATTCCCTATTATTGCAGATAAAATCATATTTAACATTGTAAATATTACTGTATTTACTGCTACTTCTCTTGCTTTCTTGTTTTTATTTACAATACCAAAAATATACAATACTACTACTCCAAGTGCTAATATTATAGGTAGCTGTTTTGAACTAAAAAGCATTATATTGTCTAGTATAGTACTTTTTCCTGCTAATCCGTTTATTGAATAAAATACTATGTCCCAAAAACTCATAGTTTTTGCCTCCCTTGTTGCTAAATAATTATTTTTTAATATTATATATACAACAACTCTTTGTCAATATTAATGCTTAATTTTCATTGTAAAAATATTGTAACGTGGTAAAAAATTTTATAAAATTTTATAATTTGGATAAAAAGTTTCACAGCTTCCAGTTCTTGTATTTATTTTTATTTCTTTAGCTTTGCATTCTTTATTATTATTGTATTCACAGTTCTTAGCAGTGCATCTTACTTCTACAGTTTCTGCAAGATATGCTTGTAATTGACTTGTAAAGTTATTGTTTTCACCTTTTTCATAATTTTTACATCTCGCTTCTGATGTTGTCATAGCTGATGGGTTTCCTACTAAAATCCTCCCTGCTTGACACTTCAAATTACTATTATACTTACATTTATCTGCATAACAACTTAATAATTTTTCTTCCATGGCAATCTCCTTTACTTTTTCTATTATGATTACCATGTATACTTTCCTATATACTAACGTCTTTATATAAATCTCCCGCTAATTTCGTTAATATTTCTTTATTAATAACTCTATATCCAACATTATCTTTATCTAAAACCCCTTTTTTACATAAACCATTTAAAGTTCTTAATAAATGCCTATAACTACTCCCTAAAAGTTCTGCTATGTTGATTAAGTTCTCATCAAATTCTACATATTCTTTAGGGTTTTTTCCTTTCATAGAAACTAAAGATTCGTTTATATAACTAGCTAATCTATTTTCAAGTGGATAAAGTAAGTTTATAGAGCTATTCATACTTATTACAGAAAGTTTTTCTGCCAAACTCTCACAAGTAAACTTTAAAAATCTACTATCTTTAGTTAGTTCTTCTCGAGCTTTTTCCATAGAAATAACTAAACAATAACAATCACTCAATGCTTGAATCGTACCTGAAGCAGCTTGATTTTTTACAATCTCTATATCTCCAATTACTTGAAGTGGTTTATAAAAGCTTAAAAGCAAGGTTCTTCCATTTGGCAATGTTTTGAATACTTTAGCCTTTCCTTCTATAAGAAATATAAAATAATCCATATTTTCTCCTTCTCTGCATATATACTCATTTCTTTTAAACTCGAACAGTTTTATGTGCTTTTTTATATCTTTATTTAAAAAACGGTTCATTTTAAGTTCATTGTAATAACGTTCTATAACAAATAAGTCTTCTATTTTTTTCACTTTATCTTGTCCTTCCACTTTATAGTTGTTTATTATATTTTTCATTTTACATATTAAGGTGACATATGTCATTCTTTCTATTAATTATTTATGGTATTTTATTAATTATTCTAGGGAAAGGGCGTATTAATAATGAATTATATTATTTCAATTTTTACAGGTGCATTGCTAGCCTTAATGGTTTCTTTAAATGGTACTGTTGGAGAAGCTTCTGGTAATTATGCTTCAAGCGTAATAATACATATTATAGGACTTCTTGGAATTGTAGTAGTTCTTATAATAACAAAATCAAAAATTAAAGATTTAAAGAATATACCTTTTTATATGTACTTTGGAGGGCTTATAGGAGTTTTAACAGTTATATTTAGTAATTCAAGTTTTTCTAAATTAGGTGTTTCCCTAACTTCGGCTCTTTGTTTACTTGGTCAATTAATTACATCCATAATAATAGATCATTTTGGATACTTTGACTTTCCAGTAGTTAAGTTTAATAAGAAAAAAATAATAGGACTTAGCATCATTATATTAGGTATATTTTTGATGACTATACAATAAGGAGGATATCATGTTTTATATAATTATTGCAGTTTTATCTGGAGTTACAATTGTTACTTCTAGGTCTATAAATTTTGTTTTAGCTGAGAAAATAGGTATGTATCAAAGTACATTTTTTAATTATGTATTTGGGCTTATTGGTTCGTTTTTATTGTTATTATTAAGTGGTGAAACTTTTCAACTTTTTAGTACTCAGTCTTATGATGCTACATGGTTTGCTTATACTGGAGGGCTTATTGGTGTTGTAGTTGTTACTTTATCTTCATTTTTATCTTCTAAGGTTTCATCTTTTTACTTAACACTTTTATTATTTGTAGGACAACTGTTTACTGGAATTTTAATAGATTATATAGCTAATGGTTATATTTCTATATATCAAGTAATTGGAGGTATCTTAGTAGTTATTGGTCTTGGATATAACCTTTTTATAGACAATGCAAAACAAGACAGTGTTAATTAACCATACCACTGTCTTGTTTAGGTGTTAATATATATGAAACTTATTCGTATCACAACTTTCAAAAATCTCTTGAAGTTTAGCTATTCTCCTTGAGTCGTCAAAACTTGTATAAAAATAGTTATTTTATATTTACTTAAAACTGTTCATTATCAAAAAACATTTTGGTATCACAGTATTTTCCTTCACTATCTTTTAAGCTAAACTTAGCTATAAGTTGTTCTAGCATTTGAGCTTGACTTGATAATTCTTCACTTGCAGCAGCACTTTCTTCAGCAGTAGCTGAGTTAGTTTGTACAACTACAGATATTTGTTCTACACCAGTGTTTACTTGACTTATATTTTCTGCTTGTTCATTACTTGCATCTGCTATTTTTTGTATAACATCAGCTGATTGCTTAGCACTATCTACAACTTCTTCAAGAGATTTTGCAGTTTCTGAAACTATTACAGTCCCATTTTCTATAGCTTTAAGTGCCTTTTCAATTAACTCAGCTGTATGTTTTGCACTTTCAGCAGATTTTGCAGCAAGGTTTCTAACTTCATCTGCAACTACTGCAAATCCTTTACCAGCTTCACCTGCACGAGCTGCTTCTACAGCTGCATTAAGAGCTAATATGTTTGTCTGGAATGCTATGTCATCAATATTTTTAATTATATTTCCTATCTCATTTGATGTATTACTTATTTCGTTCATAGCAAAAATCATTTCATCCATTTGTTTTTTCCCTTTATCAGTTGCAACGCTTGATTTTACAGATATAGCTTTTGCTCTTACTGCATTTTGAGCAGTCTGTTGTATTTGTTCAGAAACTTCACTTATAGTTGCTGAAAGTTCTTGTACTGAACTTGCTTGTTCTGTTGCTCCTTGCGAAAGCATTTGTGCTCCCTCTGCTACTTGAGTTGACCCTATTGAAACTTGTTCACCTGCAAGATTTATTTGAGATAATGTACTGTTTAAGCCATCCACTATTTTGTCTACTGATATTAACATAGGTTCAAAATCATTTATAAATAAAGATCTTAACTTTTCACAATCCATATTAACATTTAAGTTTCCATCACTTATTTCAGCTAGTACATTTGTTAATGCATTTATCATGTCTCTAAAGTCAGTAACAATCTTGCCTGTTGCATCTGCCACTAATCCAATTTCATTGTCTTCATCTACCTTAGGAATTTCTGAATTTAAATCTCCTTCAGCTAGTTTTTTAAGTCTTTCACTACATTCCTTTAGTGGATTTCCTATTTTATTAGCAAATCTAAATGCTCCAATAAATGCTACTATAGTAAATAGTATAGATATTATAAATGTTATTAAAATTGAACTATACATTTGACCTAAGAAATCACCTTTATTTATCATTATACCCATACCCCAGTTATTACTATTTTTTACTGGAGCATAGCCTAGTATCCAATCTTCACCTTGCGATTTAACATGTGAATATCCTGTTTCACCTGAAATAAGTTTTTTATCTATTTCTGCATATGATTTTAATTCTGGATTCGACTCTGAATCTTTTATAGTATTTTCTACCCCTACAAGGCTAGCATCTTCATCTGCAATAGTTGTTCCTTCATGATCTATAAGATATGCGTAACTATTTTCACTTATTTTTATATTTTTAACTATATCATTTAAGAAGTCTTTGTCTGTATCAAAAGTTACGATACCAACTACCTTGCTACCTTGCACTCCATTTTCCCAAATAGGTGCTGCAACTACAAGTGTAAGTTCTCCTGTTACTTTACTTTTAACAGGGCTTCCCATATATGCTTTTCCACTCATAGCTATTTTAAAATAATCTCTTCCTGAGTAGTCTTTTCCACTAAATAAGTCTTTTCCACTTGCATCTATTATTTGACCTAGTGATAGTCCATATAACTTTTCTTGTCTTGTTATTATATTTTTCTTTTCTTCTACGCTTATTTTAGGATCTGAAAGTTCCTTTATAATACCCGTTTGAATTGCTGCATTTTTTACATTTGTTAACTTTTGAGAAACAGTATCCGCTGCTTGTTTTGTAGTTTCTACTGCTGTTTTTGATAAAATTTCATTAGAGGTTTTATAGTTTAGATAACTTGTTATTACTCCTAAAGATAAACAACAAACTACTGCAAAACATACCATAGTTAAAGTAAGTTGATTTTTTATGCTTTTACTTTTGTTTTTGTCTTTGCTCTTATGTCCTAATTTAAATTTCATGCTTTATTTATCTCCCGTTATTTTTTCTATTAAGTTATGATTTACAAGCCTATTTATTAAAACAACCTCCTTTACTAAAAATTTTAATCACTAAATTAGCCTGCTTTTTTAAATAATAAATTTTTATAACTGACTAACTTAAAAGTCCCTATAGCTTTGCATAACCGCATCAAATCGGATTTGCTTATTTAATTGTGTTATTAGGAACTAAACTATTAATTTGTATGTACTAATATTTTTTAATACATCCTATTTAATACGACATAAACTTAAATAACAGAAGTTAAAATTCGGTAAAATTTTACATAATCCAATCTAAATTATCTTTTTTTATAATTTAATTTTATTTTTACATAAGTCAAACTTTTGTTTTAATATTTCACTTTCAAATATTAAATCTAAGTATCTATCATCACACATCCTAAAACAAAACTTTTTATTTTTATTTATTATTAAGTATGTATCCATTTTTTTTATATTAGATTTTATATCAAATATATGTATTGACCTTGAAGTTACTTCACCCTTTATAATCATAACTAAGATTTAGATATGGAGGTAATGTAATGGAAGGAAATATATTAGGAACTGGTAAAATTTCAAAACTATTTATTAAATTTTCAATTCCAGCTATAATTGCAATGGTAATAGCTGGAATGCAGACTGTAGTAGATGGAATATTTGTAGGAAACTTCATAGGCTCAAATGCAATGGCTAGTATTAGTTTAGGGAGTCCATATATTCAATTTGTAATAGGTTTTTCAATGCTAATTAGTGTTGGTGCTTTAAGCTTTATGGGTAGAAGCCTTGGTGAAGGTAATAAAAAATTAACACAAGATATATTCAAAACATCATTTGTATTGCTAAGCATAGGAGCTATTTTTTTTACAATAATAGGAATTGTATTTAGTAAAAATATAGGTTTAGCTCTTGGTGCAAATGATATCTTAATAAATGATGTTTCATCATATATTAAAACAATTTCAATATGTATATTGCCAATGGCTCTAGCCTTTTTAATAGGTTTTGCAGATAGACTTGTTGAAAAACCTGATTTATACTTTAAGGGAATGCTTGTAAGTTTAATAATAAATATAACTTTAAATTATTTATTAATTAAAAAACTACAACTAGGTATACAAGGTGCAGCTCTTGCAACTGGCTTATCGTATTCATCAGTTTTTATAATAGTTTTATCTCCAATGATAAAAAAATCTAATGTTATAAATTTATTTGTAGGAAAGTTCAATAAAAAAACTATAATTCCTATTTTATACAACGGTTCATCTGAAGCAATGTCTGCTTTAGCTACAGTTGTGTCTGCCTATCTATTTAATAGTGCTTTTATAAAAATAGCTGGTGAATCTGGTGTTGCTGCTTTTACAAGCATTAACTATATTTCACAGTTTGGAGTTCTAATTATATTTGGAATTGCAGATGGTATAACTTCTATAATAAGTTATAATTATGGAGCACAATATTTTGATAGAGTAAAATCAATACTTCTACTATCATTAAAAATATCTTTTGTGATATGTATAGCTACATTTTTAGTATTATTCTTCTTTAGTAAAAATTTAGTAACTTTATTTGTAGCTTCAGATAAGTTCGTACTCGACTTAGCTATAAATGGTTCAAAATTATATGCCTTTGCATTTATCTTAAATGGTTTTAACATAATATGTTCTTCATATTTTACAGCAATCGGTTATGCTAAAGAATCTATAATAATAGCTCTAAATAGAGGTTTAATATTTATAATTCTAGGAATTACAGTAATACCTAGAATATTGGGTATGAATGGAGTATGGTTAACTGTGCCATTTGCAGAAATTGCTACATTCATTATCTCTTTCTATTTAATGAATAAGTATAAGTTGCCATGCAATAAATCTTGTAAACAATCTTTAGAATACTAATATGCAAATTTAAAAAGTTCAAAATACATTGGAATTTAAGTTTCAATGTATTTTAAGTTATATAAAATACTATAAAAAGGGGTGATTAAATTGAGACTTTCTATTGGAGAAGTTAGTAAAATTTTTGGCATAAGTAGAGAAACCTTAAGATATTATGATAAGATAGGTATTTTAAGTCCTGAAGTTAATCCAGATAATGGTTATAGATATTACTTATTTAAGCATTTAGAAAAATTAAGCCTAATTCTTGGAATAAAACTTTTAGGTATATCCTTATCTGATATAAGAAATACCATAGATAGTGAAGATATAAACGAATACAAAAGTCTAGTAATTCGCCAAGAAGAAATACTTAAAATTAAAAAAAACGAATTACAACAACTAGAAAATCATCTTAATAAAAGCAAGCATATATTAGATATAATAACAAGTTTTAATAATGAATATGATTTTAAAAACCTTAAAATCAAAGAAAAAAATTATAATTTATATGCTCTTGACATGAAAAACATATTAAATTCAAATTTATATAAAACTGATAATTTAACTTTGGAAAAAGAGTTAACTAATTTAAGTGAACAAACTTATGTATATATTCACAACATACTAGAAAACACATATGTAGAAGATGATGAGGATATTATTTTCATCACAGAAAATAATCAAAATACAAATTTAATAAAAAAATATTTTAATGATAATACTATAAAATCCTTGCGTAAAAATATAAATGGTAAAATTTTATCCGTTAATTTTTATGGAACAATAAAAGAAATAAATGAGTATATACTCTTACTTAATAAATATTTTAAATGTCCTAAAAATAATAGTGCTTATGTTACCTATGAATTTTATTTACCTAAAAAAATTGAAGATGTAATGTATTTTGTTAATATCAACTTGCAAATTTAGATATTAACAAAATAGTTTTAATTCCTAGAGATTACTAATAAAGTAGGGAGTTCCAAAACGGTACCCCCTACTTTATTAATAATTTAGATATCTACTTTTGTTACAGTTATCACACTTTCATTTTCAATTAATGAACTTACAACTTCATTTATACCTATTAACTTAGATTTACTTAAAGTATATATACATTCATTATCTGAAACAACTTCTATACTTTCAACCCTTAGGTTATATTCATCTATAGATTCTTTAATTTCTTTTATAGCTTCACTTTTTGATTTATACTTAACTTTTAACATTATAGTACTAGCCTTTATTATAAATTTATCTTCTATTTTCTTTAATAATACAAGAACTATTATTATACTAAGCCCACCAATTAGGCTTATTCTATAAAACCCTATACCTATTGCTATTCCTATACATGCAACAGACCATATTGATGCTGCTGTAGTTAACCCTCTTACAGAACCTTTTGTTTTAATTATCGTTCCTGCTCCTAAAAATCCTATACCAGATATTACTTGCCCAATAAATCTTCCATCATTTATTTTTATAGCTCCTGCAAGTTCTGGAGTTTTCGTTATTTCACTTACAGCTAGTTGTCCTAGTTCTATTTGGATAAGCCCTGCAATAGTAGCTCCCAAGCATACTAAAGCATGGGTTCTAAATCCTGCTGATACATTTTCACGCTCTCTGTTGTATCCTATTGTTCCTCCAATAAGTATTGCTAATAAAATCCTTATAATTATGTCCTGTATATTCATAAATTTGCTCCAATCCATAATTTATTCTTTATTTAAATTTTAATATTTTATATATACCCTCACTTAAAAACTACTATCATTTACTTACTCAATAAAAAAACCGCATCATTTATTTATGATACGGTTTTTATTTACATTAGTTTATCATTTTCCATAATTATTGGTTTTGATGCTCCATTATCTGCACTATTTACATCTAATCTATCCATTAAATATTTTTTCACTTCTTCTTTATCTTTAAACTTAGATGCTTGATATGGTAAAGATAGACCATATTTTTCAATAAATAAGAACCCGTCTTTCTCTTTTACTAAAACACCTGCATGTCCTACAAATACACTACTATCTTCTGGGGCATGTAAAAATGCATTTATCATCGATACTGTAGGATTATCTATAAATGATATCTTTCTTTTTTTCCACTCAGTTATTATTGCTTCTGAGTGCTTTTTTACATCCTTTGAATTTTCAACTGGAATAGCTCCATATAAATTTACAAATTTATCAGCATCTTCTTTATTAAATACACTAATAGGATTATTTTCTATTGCATCTAAATCAAACATTAAAGTTGAATTATCATTTTTAAACTTTCCTTCTGATTTAAACAAATCTTTAAAAAGTGTAAATGCAGTCAATCTACAATTAAAATCCGTATAATTTAATTTGTTATAATCCCAAATTTCACCTAAGTAACCTTCATCATACGGTACTTGTTGTGTTTTTATAGAAGTAAACCCATCCACTGAAGTTTTCAACTTATTTATATTTGATTTATCATTATAACTTTCAACCAATTTAATAAAATAATCAGCTTGTTTTTTATCTATTTTGTTATTTACTAATGTATAATTTATTTCATTTTGAGTTTTTTTATCTATTAAATTTGAATAAGTAAGTTTTTTATTTTCTTCTTTATCATTTTTATCTATATTAGTATTTGAACATCCTGTAATCATTAATACTCCCGATATAATTACGGGCATAAGCTTTTTTATCATCTGTAATCCTCCACAATAGTTTATAATAACTTGTCGACATATTTAGTATAAACTATGGGATTAAGAGCTTTCAATGTATTTATAATTACAAATTTGATATAAGTTTTTTTAATTTTTTTAAAACTTTTTAGACATATATTTTTACAAAATCTATTTAAATGATTTTTTATATAAATACAATTCTCTCAATTTATCTAATTCATTTTTATCTAATCCATATTCAGCCTTAAAATATTTTTCATATGTAGTATATTTATTTTTTATTGAATTTAAACTAGCTTCTATAAATGATTCCTTAACACCTAATATCCCCTCAATCATTTTTTTAGTTTCTTCATCTTTTATATAATCTTTACAAGCTTCCATTATTTTTTTATTAAGTTTTTCTCTATTGTTATTGCTTTCTAAATAATCTTTTATAACTATTTTCTCATCTACATTAAGTGCAAGTAAAATCAATGCAGATCCAACTCCAGTTCTATCTTTTCCTGCTGTGCAGTGTTGAAGTATAGCTGTATTGTCAGGATTTTTAAATAAATTAAATAGTTCTTTATATGCAGGATTATCTAAAGGCATAGTTTCATATCCTTGTCTAAGTAATTCTTCAGGATTAATATCTGTTTTATTTCCCTCTAATATTCCTTCAACATAAGTTGTCATATCTAAGTTGTCATTTCCATTAATATTCATGCCTGATATATTAATATCTTCAACTGATTTAACTTGAACATCAGGATTTTTTAAAACTTCATCTTTTGATCTGTAATCTAGTACATATTTTATTCCTAAAGTCTCAAAATATTTTAAATCATCATCTTTAAGCTGGGAAAGATCTTCTGATCTATAAAATAATCCCCACTTAACAAATCTACCATCCTTTGTTTCGTATCCACCTAAATCCCTAAAATTACTAAAGTTATTTAAAGGCACTACTCTTTCTGCCAAAATAATTTCTTCATTTTTAGATTTCACTTTATAAAAAGTTCTATTTTTAGGATTTGGATCTGTAAATTCAATTTTATTAGAATTTGTAAAATCCATTAAAAATGTATCTGTATTTTTTAAATTGTCCTTATAAAATACTTTCCCACTTTCAACTATATTATTTAATTGTATTATTATCTTATTATCTTTTTCTCTGATTATTTCACCTTTTAGTTCTTCCATTTTTATTACTCCTTTCAAATTTCAATTCTAATATTTATCTTAGAAATCAATATTCGTTGAGTAAATTTAAAATACTTCTTATAGTTAAAATTAAGTTTTTAACTACAAGAAATACTTTAACTTTTTGCTAATACTTATTTTCTCAACGTTTATTTTATACCCTCCTATAACTGTATATAACATTTTGTAATCCATAGTTTTCGCTGTTTTATTTATTAATTTTATTTAGTTGATTGTTAATTTGTTTATTTATATATCTAATTTTATATTTAAATGTATTAAACACCACAATGTAAACTATAATAAAGTTTAATGTAAAGTAAAATTTACCCATAAAACCTTCAGGCATCCATCCTATACAATAAGCTATTGGAAAATATATTATAATCATACATACAAAGTTTACAACAACTTGTTTTAATAAGCTCCAGCTATCAATAGAAAAAACAACACTCAATCCTATACAATAAAACCCTATAAACGCAGAAGTTAATAACTGCATGAAAAACTGATTTGTAGTAGTTTCAAATACATAAATTCCATTTGATAATAAACTTATGGAAAATACTACTTGTCCAATAAATACTCCTACAGGTATACCTGTAAAAACTCCTCTAGTTATAAATTTTTTAATATATTTATTCATTTTAAAAACCTCCATTTTTTAAATAATCTTTTATTTTTGATATGTATCTCCTTGATACAGTCTCTTTCTTATCATTTATAAAGTTCATAGTTAAATTACCATTAAAGTGCATATCTATGTTTCTAACTTTTTTAATATTAACTACTGCAAACTTTGAAACCCTTATAAAGGATGTATTTTTAAAGTTTTCTTCTATTTCATATAATCTTTCATCTACCTCATATCTACAATCTTTGGTTTCAACAAATACTTTTTGATTTTCACTATAAAAAATATATATTTCATTTACATCTACTATATATATCTTCTTTTCCTTTTTACCAAGAACATATTTAGCTTTTTTAGATTTTAACTTTTCTAAAATTTCCAAGGTCTCTTCATCCATATCAGGAGACCTTACTATCACTTGAATTTCTTTGTACTTGTTATCAATATCAACGTCAATTTTCACAACCCTCATCCTCCCTGTTTGTCTTAATTATACAAGATAAGATTTTTCTATTATATAGAATCTATCTAACAGGTTTATTTTCAGCACTAAAAGGTATTATTTTAAATATAAAAATAAGGGGAGTACCAAAACGGTACTCCCCCATACTATTAACTCAAAATAATTAAATTTTTCTCTCTCATACTACTAAAAACTTTCTTAGAAGTAATTGCTATTACACTACAAATTAAAGCTGTTCCAAATACAATTACATGTGGATTACCTTTAAGTATTTCAAATAAATATCCATATATAATTTGCCCAATAGGTTGCGAACACATTGTCATAGCTAAACAAAATGAAATAACTTTTCCGATTAAAATATTTGGTGTTTCACTTTGTATAAAAGTTAGAACCTGAATACTAAACATAGTTGATGTTAACATTATTAAAAAACAGCACGCTGTAATAACAATATAAGAAATCATAGGAGAAACTCCAATCATAAGTACAAATCCCATAGGAATTAAAGCTAGTACTGCCATCAATAATATTCTATGGCTATAATAAATCTTAATTTTATTTACTAAAACCCCAGTCATAATCCCGCCACATAATCCCCCAAACGCTAGCATACCTTGAGTTATTCCATAGGCTTGACTTGGCATATTTAAAATTTTAGTAATAATTACTGGGATTCCAATAATTATCATAGATGTCAAAAATAAATTGAAGAAAGAGATTATTATAATTGTCTTGAAAATTACTGGTTTATCTTTAAATATAAAACTTATACTAGTTTTAAAATCTTCTTTTACAATAGAAATTGCGCTATCTTTAGTTTCTCTCTTTGTATAAGGTATGTTTATAAACACTTCCATAACAGCAGATATAAAAAAGCAAATCATACTAGCTATTAAAATAGGTTTAAGTCCATAAAACCCATAGCAAATACCACCTATTACAGGACCTAATAATCCCGCAAGTGAATTAACTTGATTTATAATCGCATTTCCTGGTAACAAATTTTCTTTATCTACTAAAAGAGGTATGCTAGCTTGAACAGTAGGTTGATAAGCTCCTTGTATTCCATATAAAGCCATTAATGTAACTATTAGCATAAACACTAAGTTGAATTTTCCAATAGAAAGTGTAAAAACAATAATTAGTAAAGCTGTTAAAAAATCTAAAAATACCATAATATTTCTTTTGTTAGCTCTATCCGCAATAATTCCACCAAAAGGAGTTACTGCAATCATTGGAATTAAGGAACAAGCAGATACTGCTCCAAATAAAGCTGCAGAATTGGTAGTATCTAGAAGATACAGTGGCAATGCAAATCTTAAGATTGAATTTCCAAATATAGAAATTATTTGACCTATTATCATTAAAGTAAAATCTTTATTAAAAAGTTTTGTTTTATTATTCATTTTCTAACCCCCATATATTTTTTATAATCCCTTTTGTTTTAGATACATTCATCCGGTATGTAAAAGATTAAAATTAAACTGCCTCCAAGGGCAGTATTTCATACTACAAATATTTTTACTTATTCTCCATTTCTATAATAGATCTATATTTTTCTATTACCTCAAGAATACTATCATCTAGTACAGGAACTCCTAAATCAGATAATAATTTTCTTAAAAATATAAATTTATTTTTAAGTTCTTCTTTCGTTGAATTGAATATCGCTGGATTTATCCATATATTCATTAAAAGCATAAAAGTCTCTGCAAGTTCTTTTGGATGTTCACTTACTATAGACCCATCTTCTATACCTTCTCTAATCATAGGTTCTACAAGTTGAGGAACAACTTCATCTATTGTACTATATAGCTGTTGAGTTAAAAATCTAGGATTTTTCATTAAATTAGGTGCAGCCTCTGCCAATTTTTCTTGCCCTGGATTTTTCAAAGAAATAAGAAGTATTTTATTAAGTTTCTCTAATCCTGTATAATCACTAGAATTTTTTATTTCTAAAAGATGATTATCAGATGAAGCATAAAGTCTTGGTATAACAGCTTCTATAATTTCTTCTTTTGATTTAAAGTGATGATAAATTGCTCCTTTGCTTAAATCGCCTAAATCATCTACTATATCCTGAATAGTAGTATTATCATATCCTTTTTTTAAAAATAGATCCATTGATGTATCGAGAATACGGTTTATTGTAATCTCCGGATTTTTATTTCTTGCCATTTCAATTCTCCTTTACATACTTTCGTTCGGTATGTAATGATCGTAGCATTCATTTTTTCAGTTGTCAACAAAAACGTATTCCTATTTTATAATTAAAAACAATGCGAATCAAAAATATTTCATAATCTTCGCAATGAATTTAAATTATATGTAAATTACCTAGGTAAATTTTCCATATATTATTTTGTACTAAAATCTTAATTACTTCTTACTAAATCTAGTTGCATAACCACATTTTCTACATAAATCTTCAACAGCTCTTCTTCTAGAAAATCCATCATATATATTAGTTGCTCTTTTTTCTTCTAATATTGATTTAAAAGATTTTTCAAATATGTTTCCAAGTGGTATATTCCCATCGCTATCTAAACAACAAGGCACTACCGTTCCATCAGCTAAAACACCTATTTGATTTCTAAGTCCATGGCAGAAAACATCTTCTCCCATACTCGCTATTTCAATATCTGGCCACTCAAATTTTTCTGCCATATTTAAATAAACTTTGTCCTTAAGCTTAATCTTATTAACTTCTTGAAGTTTTTCTCCTAAAGAAAAATCTAGATTTAAATTTTTTTCTAACATTTTTAAAATATCGCTATTTAATCCATTAGCTCCCTTTAAATCTTCATTATCCATATTCCATAATCTTATAGAACAAATTATATTTTTACTTTCACTAGCTTTATTAACAAATTCAGTAACATTATTTATATATTCTTCAAGCTCTCCATTTTTTTCATTTGCTTCAAAGCTGTGAAGTGATATATTAACTTGTCTAAGAGATTTGGAATTAAGTAATTTATCTGAGTTTTGATTTAACAAAGTTCCATTTGTAGTTAAATTAACCTGCAAATCATTCTTAGCACTTTCTTTTAAAAAATGTTCTATATTTTCATTAAGTAATGGCTCACCCATTAAGTGAAAATATATTTGCTCAGTAAAAGGCTTAATTTCAGCTATTATATGGTTAAATTCACCTTTATCCATAAACTTATATTTTCGCTTAGTTTTTGGACAAAAATCACAACTTAAATTACATACATTTGTTATTTCTATATATACTTTTTTAAATCTTTTCATTTTTATTTCCTGCTTTCTGTCTATATGTTAACCTTAGGTGTCTGACTATTTAAAAGCAAAGAAAAAAGCACCCATCTAGAAAAGATCAGTGCTTAATGCTTAAGATTAAATACATTTTATATAATCTTAAAATAAGTTTTCTAAGGATACTTAGCGTTGACGTACTAAGCATTTTTCATTGATATAATTATTATATCCTATTTTTATAAATCCATGTTGTTTAATATTTTCTTAAGTTCTCTTAACTCATCATTACTTAAAGTTAATCCCTTACCCATCTTTTGATGATCAGCATCCCAATCTCTTATATCAAACTTAGCTGGTCTGTCATTCCAACTTACTAAATTTAACTCTTTTGTCCATCCATTTCCAGACTCTGAAATCACTCCACAATTTTCTTGTATATCAAATTTTATACCTGCCATATCCTTCACCTCTTGTTATTTTCCTGTATATAATTCAAACCTATAATTTTGATTAGTTACATTATCTTCTCTACCATCTTCAACTTTTTCCTTAAACATTTCAAGCGGTCTTACATACATATCGTAAGGAGGATACAACATCTGATATGATACCAGCTCCTCGCCAGTTTCTGAATGTTTCACTATACTATGTACATAATATAAATTTCCTTTAAAATGTCTATATGGTCTTTGTACTTCTATTTCTCGACTCATTAAAACACCTCTTTTATAATTTATTCAACATATATTTTATACCCATTTTACATGTATCTATCTGATATATTATACAACATTTTACATATTAATTCTTATAATAATGATAATTTAATTCCCCTTAACTATTTATCTAAATTTTTAAATATATTTTCTTTATTTACATATTCCCATTTTCCATTATAGCCTTTGCTCTTTGCTCCTAATTGGAAATGTAGCATTGATATTCCTAAATCTATTTCTTCGAATCCATGATTTTCTTTTGTTGTATAAGCTTTTACTTTATTATCTTTAAATGAATATCCAACAGGTTGCTTATTTACCGCAGATGGAGCTTTTATAACTGAATTTATACCTTCCTTAACCCAATCTGGTACTTCTACATCTTTTTCAATTAAAATTTCATCAAAACTTTTTCTACCTTTATTTAATCTACTTATAAACTTTTCTCTAAAACTTTTGCTATCCTCAGTATACCCAATAGCTATAACACAAACTAATTCTTCATCTTCATTTATATTTATATACTTTTCACATTCTTTTTTATCATAAGTACCACCTAACCAACAAGTTCCTAAGTTTATATCAGTAGCTTCTAAAACTACCATTTCACCATAATATCCAATCTTATTTTTAAAGTTTTCAATATTTTTATTTCCAACCAATGCAATACATGAACTTAATCCTTTTATCATTCCATAAGATGCTGAAAATCCTTTAAAAAGCTGTGAGCAATCTTGTAATAATTGAAGATTTAACCCACTTTCTGTATTTATATTTTTTATTAAATTATTAATAAGCTGTACACTTTGTTTATCTAATGGTTGTTGATTATATGTTCTTCTTGATACTCTATACTTTTCGGATTCTATCCATTGTTCCTTAATTTCCATAAAAGCACCTCCATATGAACTTATTATTTCATATATTTTTCTATACAATCTAATTTATTTACTAAGTCATCAAATTCCTTTAAGTATTTTAAGTACTCATCTTTATCGATATTAATATTACATGCCAAGTTTTGTGGAATATTTTTAGCTTTATCCTCTAGTTCTAGCCCCTTTTGAGTAATA
The DNA here is from genome assembly GCF_051657365.1 of Paraclostridium sp. Taxonomy (NCBI): domain Bacteria; kingdom Bacillati; phylum Bacillota; class Clostridia; order Peptostreptococcales; family Peptostreptococcaceae; genus Paraclostridium; species Paraclostridium sp. The sequence continues at coordinate 41,156 of NZ_JBOFKN010000023.1, read as the reverse complement.
GCTAAACAAATTTTTCTATCATCGTTTTTATCTTTTACTCTTTCTAAATATCCTTGATCTTCAAGCTTACTTATAATAGGAGTTAGTGTACCTGTTTTCATTTTCAACTTACAACTTAAATCCTTAAAAGATATTTTATTATCTTCCCATAAAACCATCATAGTCAAATACTGGGGATATGTTAAATCTATTTTTTTTAATAATGGCCCATATATTCTAACTATACTCTTTGATGCTGAGTATATCTTAAAGCAAAGTTGATTTTCTAATTTTAAATTTGAATTCATATTACTTCCTCCTATTTTTCCAACTTACTAATTTTATTTTATAACTGCATAACTTTTTTCTCTTTCAAAGCAACTAAACTCTCTGGAGTATGAGTTGATAAATATACAGTTTTATTTTCTTTTACAAACTCTCTAACATTTTCTAAAGTCGCTTTTGCTAAATCTTTATCTTCAAGCACTACTGAAAGTGCATTTTTTCTAAGTGCCTCATCTGTATAAGTTACATCTCCATGGAACATATAATGTAATCCTTCATGTTCTAATATAGCCAAAGAATTTCCTTTTGTATGTCCATAAGCTGGTATCATATATATTTCTTCAGCTATTTTTTGACTTTGATTAAAGTTTTTATATTGCCCATCTTCAAAGTTAACTCTAACTATATTATCCCCATCTAAATTCATTGTATCTGCTTCTATTTGTGATATATACACTTTAGCATGTTCAAATAATCTAAGTTCTCCTGTGTGATCTGGGTGTTTATGTGTAACTATAACTTTATCTATATCTTTTGGTTCATAACCTGCTTTTTTAAGTGCATCTACAAAATTATTAACTTTTTCCCCAGTATATATCATTTGATCTGGCTTTTTAGACATATCTGGTGTTTCAACTGGAACTCCTGTATCCACTAGTATAACTTCTTTACCTGTATCTATCAAATAATTTTGAAGACTTGATTTATAAAGTTTATTTTGATCTAAATTTTCTTTTTCTATTGACCCTCCAAAAGCAAATACTTCTTTCATATATCCATTTTTATAAAATTCTAATGCTGTTATTTTCATTTTTAATATCCTCCAATAATTTTTATATTTTATATCGTATACGATTAATCTTATACGATTATTTTACATTCAAACTTTTAATATGTCAATGCTAAATTTAATTTAATTTCTAACTTTTATTTTTTCATATAAAAAAGGAGCTATCTCTACTACTAAGACAGCTCCTTTTTTTATATAAATTATTTATTACTAGAGTATATAGCTCCACCAATTAATTCTTCTTCTTTTTCTAAATATGCTCCAACTTTTGGATTTATTGCTTTAAAGAACATATTTATAAAGTTTAATAGTATAAAGAATACCACATATGTTGCTATAAATATCTCTATATTTCCTAGCAATTCAAATATATTTCCTAATTTTGCATATCCTATTGCTCCAAAATATGTTGATAATTTAAAAGCTGCTAGTGTTGCAATTGCTAATGGGAATGTAAATGATGCATATGCTGGTTTAAATCCTTCTTTGAAAAGTTTTAATATATATCCATAAACAACTACTAAAAGTATTAATCCAGTTACTATTAACCAAGTTAACATATATATATTTGGATTTGGATCTATAGTTAATATACCAACTACTCCAAGTGGCGCTGGTGAGCAAACTATACCAACAGTAGGTAATTTTTTATCATCTAATATCTCGCTTTTAAATACTATATAAAGAACTACCGGTAAAAGTATTGTATAGAATATGAAACCAAACATAAGCATGAAATATGCTATTGATGGAATTATTCCTCCCATACCTTTACTTGCTACACTTCCTGTTATCATACCTGTATATACGATAAAGCAAGTTGGCATTATATTGTTAAAATTCTTTTCTTTAATTCTTATTACTGTATAATATACTACAATCGCATAATGATATACTACTGCCCCTAACCATAATGCACTACATACAGTTGGAAATTGTGGGTAGAAGAACCCAGAAACTAACCAAGTTACCATACCTAAAGTTGGATAAAATGTTCCTGTAACCGGATCTTTTAATTCTTTTAACATAACCTTTGGAAATCTTATAAATCTCATTAGCATTAATGAAAGCATTATTACTGCTATAGCTATTGAAATTGGTTTTAGATACCCGATATCCTTAATCAACCAACAATTGCTAAGTGTTATAAATGCCAAACACGTACCACTAATTCCTATGTGTAAATTTTCAAGTTTGTCTAGATATTTATTCATAAAATCACTCCTTAATTCATCATTTTAATTTATACTTAATTTTTAACTTCGATCTTGTTTATGTTTATACTATACCACCATTTTCATCAATTCGTTTATTTGTCTTTTTCATATCAACCATTTATAAAATAAATGATTATAGTTGTAACCATTCATTTTACTTATATTCAAATTATTTATATACTTAATAAATTTTTTAAAATATATTGCAAAATCCTTGTATAATTCTAAATCAATATGTAATTTGTGCAAAATTAAAAGAGTATAGGTTAAATGAATTTCATTTAATCTATACTCTTTTAATTAATTTATTTATTATTTATACGCTTTTAATTTTTATGATTTTTCTGTGGTATGAAATTACCAACTATACCTCCAACTATTGCTGGAACTATCCAGTTAAATCCTAAATTAGCAAAAGGTAATTTATGTATAATCGATATATTAATTCCCATGCTATCAATAACTGTAAGTATACTTATTATTAAAGCTACATACGTTGCCCCTTTAAATGCATTATCATTTTTAATTTGTTTATTAAATAATGTCATTAATACTAATACTATTGTAGCAGGGTAAATAACTGTTAATATTGGTGCTGAGAATTCTATTATTGTACTTACTCCAAAGTTTGCTATTACTGCACTAAATATACACACTCCAACTACTATAGTTTCATATTTCACTTTTCCATTAGACATTTTGGTAAAATATTGAGCAGTTGCTGAAACAAGACCTATTGAAGTTGTTAAACAAGCTAATGCTACTATTAAAGCTAACACTATTTTTCCTGGTTGCCCTAATAGCTGTTCTGTTATGTTTACTATTAATGCTGTTTGATTTATATCGGCTGGGTTTAAACCCTCAAATTGATGTGCGACTGTAGATCCTAGATATGCAAGTCCTCCATATACTATAAATAAAGCTACTGCTGCAACAAGTCCTGCTTGAAGTGTTAACTTTACTTTTTCTGATTCTTTTTTATAACCTTTTTCTCCAAGTGATATTATTACTACAGCTGACAGTGCTATTGCACCTAATGGATCCATTGTTTGATATCCTTGAGATATTCCTTCTGCAAATATACTCTCTATCATAGGTGGTTGATTTAAATCTCCAAGTGGAGATATAATTCCCATAATAATTAGAAATATTAATGCCACTAATAATGCTGGCGTTAAATATTGACCTATAATATCTACAACTTTAGATGGCTTTATTGTAAGTATAAGTGTTAAACCAAAGAATATTACTGAAAACAATATTGGGCTAAATCCACCAATAATAGGTGCTACACCCATTTCAAACGTTGTTGCTCCTGTTCTAGGTATTGCTAAAAGTGGCCCTAAACAAATCATAATTGACGTCGCCAATATTTTAGATAACGTTTTCCCACTTCTCGATAAAACGGCGCTTATATCACCTTGACATTTGGCTGCTGCTAATATTGCTAGCAATGCTAATCCAACATCTGCTATAACAAATCCGGTAAATCCTAACATCCATTGATTCCCTGATACTACACCTAAATATGGTGGAAATATTAAATTTCCGGCACCAAAGAACATGGCAAATAAGGCAAATCCTACAACTACAGTATCTAGATATTGTTTTTTCATATAATCCTCCTGTAATAATTTGGTAAGTATTTCCTATTTTCAAATTATTATATACGAACATCATTATATAAGTCAACATTTTTCGACAAAGTTTAACCTAGTTTTAACATTTACTCATTACTATTAATTCGTATAATACTTTACTATTTTTCTGAATTTGTTTAATATAATAAACTTTGTATATCACCTATACTTATCTTAATAAAACAAATGGAGGTGATTTAAATGGCAGTTTCAGAAACTAAAAACCCATCTACTTTAAAACTTAAATTCGATTGTGGATTAGATGACAATGGAAAAACTATAGTTAAAAACAGATCTTATTCTAATGTTAAGTCAGATGCAAATGCTCAAGATAGTAAAATAGTTGTAACTGATACTAAAGACTACTACTTAGTAGTATAATACAGTGTATATTCTTCCAAAGGATGGTACACACTTTATTTTACAAACCCGATATATTTTAAAGATAATCACTTTTTATTTTGTCATTGAAATATTCACTTATATTTATAATTAATTTTTAACGTAATACATCTTTTATAAGTTCTTTCTAATTGGTATCCATACTTCAAATTTTGAATTCATTGGGTCTTGATTTAAATATAGTTCAATATCCGGCGCATCTGCATATTCATATCCTGATGTTGGCAACCATTCTGTAATTTTTTGTTAGTCTTCGATTTCTTATATATTCAGATATAGGTGTGCCTGCTATATATGAAAACATCCTTTGAAAATGGTATGTTGTGCAACAAGCTATTTTAGCTGCTTCTTCATATTTAATTTTCCCGTCTAGATTACCTTCAATATATTGTAGTGCTTCATTTAGTTTTTCTAACCATTCCATTTAGCTATCTCCTTATAAATAATAGTATAATAAATCATAAATTTAAAAACCTCTCATTTGATGCACAGATATGAGAGGTTTTTATCCAAATTATAGCATATTATATTTGTTTAATATAGCAAATCCCGGTGCTTCTTACTTATGATACTCTTCACCTTTTCATATTCTAAAAAATAAAATTTCAAAATATCACTTTTTTCAAATTTCAAACCATTATAACTTCCTTATCATTAAAAAATGGCGAGTCCCAAAATGGTACCCCCCATAATAATCTTGTTATATATATCTCTTTCTTTCAATCATAACTTTAATCTTAAATACACAATAAATAACAAATGATATAACTGGTAAACAAATAATATATATTAAATTATCATAAATAAAATTTGAGACAGTTGCATCTACATAAACTTGAGGATCTACTACATTTCCATATTTATCTAATATCCCATTTGCACCTAGCCCCATAGAACTTGAGGCAGTTTTCATCCATGGATTCATTTTAGTATCAGCAATTTGATAAACTAACTTTGAAAGCATCTTATCAACATGTGTATTTTTATTTCCTTCCTCCATATCTGCCACAAACACTTCTACATTATTTACATTTTTATATTCTTTCTTCTCTAAAAGTAATCTAAGATCCTCTTTATACTCATCTATATTAGTCATATCATGCTTAGAAGCCAATTTTGTAAAATCTGTTTTTATATGATTGCTTATTGAGTTATAGTGTTTCTCTGTCATATATAAATATCCAAATGAAAGTAAACCTAAGATAAATGTACCTATAGTTATATTTCTAAATACCTTAGCTAGTATATCACTCTTTGACTTATTTTTCTTTAATGTTTTATGTAACTCATCTAACATTTCACTTCCACCATCAAATTTTTCAATCGCTTTTTTTGATGCCTCTTCCTCATCATAACCCAAAGCTATAAATTCCTCTGCTGATAATATTAAATGTTCACTTAGCTCTTCTTTTAATTCTAACACTTCTATTCTTTTATCGTTTTTATATAATGAATCTATGTAATTACTAATCCTTACATATCTATTTATTTCTTCCATTGTTCTCTCTCCCATCTAAAAACTGATCTATAATATTTTTCACAAAATTCCACTCTTGCGCTTTTATATCCAATGCTTCTACTCCCAATTTTGTTATTTTATAGTACTTACGTCTATTTCCAGGTCCATTATTACTTTGCCAGTAAGACTCTATTAACCCCTTCCCTTCAAGTCTTTTAAGTGAAATATACATAGTTCCATCTTTTAACTCAAACATAGTTTTATCTAATACTATTTTTGCTATTTCAAATCCATAAGAATCATTTTTTTCTAGTATTGCTAAAATCAATGTATCAATATGACCTTTTAAGACTTCTTTGTTTAACTCCATTTTTTCACCACCTTAAATTAACAAACCTCGTAATGCAAGTATTATTTTTAAACCAACCCTCGTATTACAAGTATTAAAATTCAAACTATCCATATATTTTAATTTTAAAAAGAATATAAGTCTTGAAATAACTAAATTTGAATACTTATATTCTTTTTAATTTTTTTAATATACTTCTTATATTTTTTTAAATTTATGTTGTGGTCTTCCAACTTTTCCATACTCCACAAATTTTTCTAAATACCCTTCCTTCTCCATATACTCCAAATATCTTCTAACCGTAACCCTTGCTACCTTTATTCTTTCTGACATCTCTTCAGCAGTAAAATATTCATTATCCCCTTTTTCAATTTCTTTCCATATAGATTTATAAGTATACTTATTAAAACCTTTTGCAAGTCCTTCATCTTTTTGACTTACCTCACAATTTGAAATTAACTTATCTAATTCACTTTGTTCAATTTCTTCCATCTTTTCAAACTCATAATATCTTTCCTTAAACTGAATAAGCGACTCTTTAAATCTATCAAAATCAAATGGCTTTATTAAATAATCTATAGCTCCATATCTAAAAGCTTCTTGAACTCTTTCTATTGTCTTGTCTGCCGTAATTAGTATTACATCAATACCAATCTCTTCATTTCGTAACCACTTTAAAAGATCAATTCCATTTTCATTTGGTAAAAACACATCTAACAATATTAAATCTGGTTTCTTTTCCTCGATAAATTTTTTTGCTTCAGATAAATTACCTACTGCTTTATACAAATTAAAACTATCAACTCTTTTTAAAAATCTCGAGTTAATTTGTCTTACCATAGGATCATCTTCAATAATCATTACTTCAATCAAACTACTCACTCCTTACCATAGGTATAGTAATATCCCAAATAACACCTTTTTCTACCTTCATTTCAATAGTTCCATTAGCATCATCTACTATTTGTTTTACAATGTACATGCCATGTCCCCGCTCACCTTCTTTAGTTGTAAATCCTTGTTCATAAATTTTGTCTATGTGTTCTGCTTTGATACCAGGACCATTATCCTTAACTTTTATTTTAAGATACTTAGTTTGTTGTTCTATTTTTATATAAATTTCTCCATCTCCATCATTACTAACTGCATCTAAAGAATTTTCTACTAAGTTGCCTATTATAGATACAATTTCTTCAGAATTCATAAACTGGGGAAGCTTTGTAATCATAGAATCTTCGTCTATTTTAAATTTAACTCTATTTTCTTCAGCTTTATTATATTTTGAAAATAGTATTGCTGATAAATATGAATCTTTTATATTTTTAGTTAAAATACTACTTATTTTATTTCTACTTTTAGCTACATCCGATATAAATTGTACAGCTTCATCATATTCTTCAAGTTGTATTAATCCTGTAATAGTATGTAATTTATTCATAAACTCATGGTTCTGAGCTCTTAATGACCATGCCATCTTTTTAACTCCTGTAAGTTCTTCTGCTAATTTTGTCAATTCTGTTTTATCCCTAAAAGTAGCAATAGCTCCTACGATTTTGCCTCTATCAATTATAGGTATTCTATTAGTCATTATTACCGTATTGTTTATTCTTTGTTCTTTTTCAAATTCACCTTTTCCTGTTTCTAATACTTTAAGTAATCGTGTAGTTGGGAAAAACTCAGCTATATCTGTTCCTATAATTTCATTTTTATCAACTTTATTTCCATAGTGTAATATATTTAATGCTGAGTCATTTATTATTGTAATTTTACCTTTATTATCAATAGCTACTAGCCCTTCATAAACTGCATCTATAATTCCAGTTTTTTCATTATAAAGCCTTGTTATTTCTTCTGGTTCAAGTCCTAGTAAAATATTTTTTATATTTTTCGCCAATAAAAATGCACCTATAATTCCTACTGTCAATCCACCTAATGCTGTTAAAATTATATATACTATTGCCATATGCTTTGTCTCTCCGATACTCTGTAAAAGTGTACCTACACAGACAAAACCTATTTCTTTTTTAGTTTGTGTATCGTAAATTGGTATAAAAGCTCTTAGAGATTTTCCAAGAGTTCCCGTAGCTTCAGAGATGTATGTATCTCCTTGTTTGACTACTCTTCCTTCATCTCCACCAACAAATTTTTGACCTATCATATTTGAATTAGGGTGAGAATACCTCGTTCCATCATTATCAACTACTATTATATATTCAATTTCATCTAAATTTTTAAGTTGTTTATCAATATATGGCCCAATCTCTTTGTTTGGGTCTTTTTTATTTAGTCCATCTATGACAGGTTTTGAATTTGCAACCATTTCAGCTACATTCATAACATTAGTTTTTGCTGTGCTTTCAATATTTTTATTCATCCAAGAGGCAACAAAAAAAATGATTATGGATATTGATATAAATACTACTGTAATAATTAGTATGGTAAGTTTAGTTTGCAATTTCATCTTTTTTCTCATATTTATCACCTCAATTTTTATATGTTAACATATATCTTTTATAATCAAAAAATTAAAAAACACGGACCTATGAAAGACTATGCATACGGATAGAAATATAAATATAGGAAACCTTTGCCCATTCCCTATTATATAGTACTTCTCTCACATTTGTCTTCCATTTTTCCGTGTTTTCTACCTTTTACCCCAGTTTAGCTTTATCAGGCCACAACCTGGCTATCTATTTTTTTCATTTGTCTCTTTTTAGCAAGTTTAAATACATAAGAAACAATAAATGGACAAACTATAGCAGATACTACACATGATGCTGCAACTTGTGCTGTTGCTACTGTTGCTATAGCTGCTACTGTTGGATCTATTGCTGTAACTGCTGCCGGAGTTGCTACTGCATTTCCAGCTGTTGAGCCTGTAGCTAGTCCAATTATAGGCTCTTCTTTAAATAATTTAAGTAATACATAAGCTCCTATTCCTGTTAAAGAAGCTATTATACCTAATAATATTCCTGGCCCTCCTGCAGTTACAATAGTTTCTAAGTTCATTCCAGCTCCTAATGGGAATGAGAAAAATGGTATTAATAATAACTTACTACTTCCAAGGAAAGTTCTCATATCTGAGTCTAAATTTCCTAAAATCATACCTATGATTATTGGAATCATTACTGCCACAAGCGACATAATAGGAATTTGAGCAAGTCCTGATGCTCCTAGTGCAACTAATGTGAAAAATGGACCATCTTTTAAAGATAACAAAGCATATGCACCTACATCAGTTTCATCTCCGTATTGTGAAGCAAGAGATGCATATAAACCCCCGTTGCAATTTGTTAGCGCTGAAAGGATAGCTAATGGTGATAATCCTAAAACTCCAGCAGGTCCAAAAACTTTACCTACAAATATACCGATTCCTGCACCTACTATAAATTTACCTGTAATTAATATTGCACCTTTTTTTAATGCCTTTGGTGCTAACTTAAAGTTTATTTGGGAACCGATTAAAAACATAAAACAAGCTAAAATTGTTGATGATGCCTTTGGCCCAAATAATGCAGTTGTAAAACCACCAATTTTTAAAACTTCAGGGAAAAATGTATTAACTAATACTCCTAAGAAAAGGGGAACAACCATCATCCCCCCTGGAATTCTATCTAACGTCTTTTTAATTGGAATTTGCATATTGATTTCCTCCCATTATATATTTATATTCTAGCTACTCCACTTTCAATTGCAGCTTTTTTTATAGCCTCAGCTACATTATTTGCAACAGTTCTATCTAATGCATATGGAATTACATTGTTTTCATTTAAATCTTCATCTTTTATCATAGAAGCTATAGCATAAGCTGCAGCTATTTTCATTTCTTCATTTATCTCTTTTGCTCTAACATCTAACGCTCCTCTAAATATTCCTGGGAAAGCTAATACATTATTTACTTGATTTGGAAAATCTGAACGACCAGTTCCTATGACTCTTGCCCCTGCTTCTTTAGCTTCATCTGGCATAATCTCTGGAGTTGGATTTGCCATAGCAAAGAATATAGAATCTTTGTTCATAGATCTTACCATATCCTTTGATATAATCCCTGGAGCAGATACTCCTATAAATACATCAGCTCCCACTAAAGCATCAGATAAGTTTCCTTTTATATTATCTGGATTTGTGATTTCTGCTAATTTCACTTTGGCATCATCAACATTTTCTATTCCTCTGTAAAGAATTCCTACTTTGTCACAAACAATTAAATTTTTAACTCCAGAAGATAATAATAATTTTGATATAGCTGTTCCTGCTGCTCCAGCACCATTTACAACTACCTTAATATCTTCTATTTTCTTTTTAACTACTTTTAATGCATTTATAATACCTGCTAAAACAACAATTGCTGTTCCGTGTTGATCATCATGGAATACTGGTATATCAAGTTCTTTTTTTAACTTTTCTTCAACTTCAAAACATCTAGGAGCCCCTATATCTTCTATATTTATTCCGCCAAATCCAGGAGATATAAGTTTAACCGTTCTTACTATTTCATCTACGTATTTTGTATCTATACAAATAGGAAATGCATCTACTCCTGCGAATTCTTTAAATAGTATTGATTTACCTTCCATAACTGGAAGTCCTGCTTTTGCTCCTATATCTCCTAATCCAAGAACTGCTGATCCATCTGTTACTACTGCAACTAAATTACCCTTCGATGTGTATTTGTATACGTTTTCCTCATTCTCATGGATTTTTCTGCAAGGTTCTGCAACACCTGGTGTATATGCTAAACTTAAATCATCTCTTGTTTCAACTTTTATTTTACTTGTAACTTCAATTTTTCCAACTTTATCCTCGTGTAATTTTAAACTTTCTTCAAAATAATTCATATATATCATCCTTCCTTTTTGTTAGTTATTTTTTATGATTTTATAATATCAAGTATTTTTATATATTAAAATATTTGGAAAGTTTAAAATAAATTTTGGTTATAAAGAATATTTTGACATTATATTAACATGCTCTTTTATATTCAATATAATAATAAAAAAATGTAGATGTTGAAATAACTTAGCTTCAACACCTACATTTTTTTAATTTACACTATTTATTTTTTGTAGCTTTCTAATATTCTAATATAATGATTAGCTTCTCTTAAAACATGATCTGCAAGTAATGGAAGTATTATAGCTCTCACCTTACAACTAGCAATTCCTTTTACTCCTGCTTCTTTAAATTTTTTTAATTGCATAGTCTTATCCAAAGTTTCATCAGTTACACTTGCTATTGTTGCATCATTCATTTTTATTGATTTCTCTAAAAGTTCCTCAAAATCCTCTGCAAATTCATCTGCTGTTTCAATCAACTTACTTTCAGATGGGTCTAACAGTCCTCTCATAAACAAAGCGTGTTCCATCATTATCTGATCCCAAAACAACTCAGTTTCTTTATGTTTTTCAGAACCAATATCAACTCTATTTTCAAGATTATCTACTAATGATAAATATAGCTTTGCTTCTCTAATCATATGCTCTATAAGCAGTGGATAATTTGATGTAAATAAATTGCATGATAGCACCCCATTTAATAGCTTCTCCTTAAAGCTAATAATCCCCTTTAGAAGTACCTTAGCATTACTATTAAGTTCCTTTATATAATCAGTTAATTTCAAACTAACTTTAGGATCTTTTACACTATTAAGCTTAGCTTCTAGTGTTGTTATATTTTGATTTATATCTATCCCTGTTAAGTTCTGAGTTTTTGCTTCTGCACCTGCTGTATAATTTGTAAAAATCTCGCCAGATTCTAAAACCTCAGGTCTAATTATTCCATTACTAGCACTGACTGTATAAGATAATAATTTTTCAAATTCTCTTTTATAATGATCTGCTTCTAACTCTAATTTTGAGTCTTTAGTCATAAACCCAGTTTCTAAAAAAAGAGAGTGTTCTTTCATTATTCTTGCAAAAAATAGATGTAGTTCAAGTGATAAAATCACATATTTTTGATCATTAATCATAACTTCCTCCTAAAAAACATTTTACCGTATACTATGCAATTAAATTTTAATCAGTGAACAAAAAAGCAGTTTAGGAATATCCCAAACTGCTTTTTACTAGTTTTTATAATCATATTTATATGTATTTGTATTTTTGTCCATAAAGTCTAAGTAACTTTCTTTAGTGAAAGTAGGCTTAAAGTTATTTATAACATCCTTTGCTATTTTAGCATCATCAACTAATAAATCTATTAAAGTCATTGCCATAGCTTTTGCAGGAATTATATAAGCTAAATCTTCATCACTTATATAATAATCTTTAGTATGTAAACTACCACTTACTCCGCCTATCCAAGGGTGAATACAAGGTATTATCTGAGATATATCGCCAAAGTCAGTAGACCCTGCTGTTTTTATAACATCTACTACACAATCTTCATTTCCACCAACTAGTTCAACATAGTTTTTCTTAAATACAGCATCCATATTATTATCAGAATCTAACGGAAGGTATCCTATAGTATCTTCTATTATAACTTCTCCACCTAAAGTCATTGCTGCTGCATGAAGAGATCTGTTTACCTTTTCATTAGCATCAATCATAGCTTCTACAGTTGCTGCTCTTACCATAGCTTCTATTGTAACCTTTGATGGGACTACATTAACTATATCTCCACCATGATTTATTATAGTACTTATTCTGACCTTATCTTCATCTTTAAAAGTTTCTCTTTGAGCATTTATATTGTTATTTGCTAAACTTGCCATATTCAAAGCATTTATTCCTTCATTAGGAGCTATCCCTGCATGAGATGCTCTTCCTATGAAAGTAGCATGCTTACTTACAAATCCATTTGTATAAGATTTTATAACACAATTTTTATTATCATCAAAGTTTAAAGCATGGAATTGCATTGCCATATCAACATCATCTAATGTTCCTCTATATAACAACTCTTGCTTTCCACCTACATACTTTATCTCATTTTTTTCTTGTAAGCTTTTTCTAAACTCTAGGTCTATACATTCTTCTGATGGTACTGCCATAAAATCTATTTTCCCATCTAAATGCTCTAATACTCCTGAATTTATTATACCTACTGCACAACCTAACATACCTGCTACTTGTATATTATGACCACAACAATGAATATTTCCTATTTCATTTGCATCTTTATGATCTGGACAAACTACTGAATCAAGCTCTCCCATAACTGCAATTTTAGGCCCATTTTTATGAGTATTTAAAGATGTCATACATCCCGTTACCGCTATATTATCAACTACCTCTACTCCTAAGCTTTTTAAAAAGTCTGAAGCTGTTTTTGTTGATTTAACTTCCTTATATCCAAGCTCTGGAGTTTCATATATACTTCTCCCAGCCTCAATTATCTTGTCTTTGTTTTTATCTATCTCTGCTAAAACTATTTTTTTAAGTTCTTGTATATCCATATTATCCACCTTATTCTATAAAGCCATTATGTTATAAACTATTTTAGTCGCATCATACAGTTCATCTACATTTACATATTCATTTACTGTATGAACATCATACATCCCTAAACTTATTATCGCACTTTGGTACCCTAAATTTGCCATTATATTAGCATCACTTCCTCCACCTATAACCATAGGCTTTGGCTCGATTCCAACTTTCTTAGTAGCTTCTTCAACTAACTTAAATACATTACTATCCAAACTTAACTCAAAACTTGGATATGCATTTACATTCTCAAAATCGCAAGTTGTATTCATATCTTTAGCTGCATCTTCACAACACTTTTTCATATGAGATATTTCTTCTTCTAATCTTTCAGGTATATGACTTCTTATCTCAGCAGTAAAACTAACCTCATCCGTTACTATATTAGTAGCTCCCCCACCTTCAATTCTTCCTATATTAGAAGTAGTCATTTCATCAATTCTACCTATATGCATTTGGCTTATAGCATTAGAAGCTGCCACAATTGCATTTATACCTTTCTCTGGCTCTATTCCTGCATGTGCCTTCTTACCATAGAAAGTAACCTTAATATTTTCTTGAGCTGGAGCCTTATAAGCAATAACACCAGTAGCCCCGCCTGCATCTAAAATTACAACATCCTTACAAGGAAGATTCTCAGGATTAAAATTCTTGGCACCTAACATACCTGCTTCTTCACAAACAGTAAACAATAAATATATATCTCTATGAGGAACCCTATCCTCCATAACACACTCAAGGGCTTCTAAAATAGCTGCAATACCAGCCTTATCATCAGCGCCTAAAGTTGTAGTCTTATCCGTTTCTATTATATTCCCCTTAACAACCGGCTTAACCCCTAAACAAGGAGCAACCTGATCCATATGAGCTGCAAAACACACTGGATTCTCACTATCCTCACCCTTTATATAAGCAACAATATTGCCTGCATTCCCGCCAAACTTATCACCAGCATCATCCATCTTAACGTCGATACCTCTATCAGTTAAATAACTCACCAACCAATTAGCCATCTCTATCTCTTGATTAGATGGACTATCAACCTTAACCATATCTATAAAATTATTTACTAATCTTTCTTTAGATAACATAAACATACACCCCTCTAATATATTCTTTTACTTCACTTCTCCACAAAGCACTTAAACTTGGCTTAGGCGAAGGATAGATATATAAGTTTTAGCGACATTTAAAGCATCTTTCCAGCTTTTGTCGCAAAACTTATATATCTATCCGAGCCGCCCCCAACTTAAGCCGCTTTACCATTTTTAGCTTCTTCTTTTTCGTTTATTTTTTTACCGATTAATATAGTTCCAAATACAGCCGTTAAAATAACTAAGTATGAAGGACTTCCGCTACCTGGCATAAAGTCAAATATACCATTTTTTAATAAGAAGTTCATTGGCACAGCGATTAAAGCTGCAACTATTGCAAACTTAGGCTTCATTATAGCAAACTGACCAAACACCGCTCCGAATAGTGCTGGTAATATTAAATCAAACGCCGCCGTTATTTGAGGAGGTAATACAGATAATATTGCTTGTCCAAATACAACCCCTACTGATAATATAACTATATTTACTATTATAGAAACTGCTATTCCTATAGTAGATATTACTGATCCTTTTTCTGTTCCTGGCTCTACATCTGCTGCTTCCTGAGCTACCATTGCACATGGAACTCTCATATTTGATGTATTTCCTGATATAAATGTCATATATGTCCCTGGTATTCCAAGTATAGGGAAATAAGCTATTGGTTCAACTACATAAAACGCTCCACTAACACTTATCTGTGATATTGTTCCTGCTATTATTGCTGCTATCGGAGGCATATATCCAAATATTCCCGATACTACTACTACTGGTGCAAAACATAATATAATTCCTAATAATAAAGTTCCTTTCCCCCACTTAGTGATACTTGGTATGTACTTTTTCGAATAGTAATTATTGTTACTCATGTATTTCCCCTCCTTATATTACATTTATTAATACTGTTCCGATTATCATTCCTGAGAACATTGATATTGATAATGCCCATTCTTTTATCCATTGTATATTTTTATCTTTTGCAATTTTAGATAGTCCCATCATAACCACACATCCAATTATTGTAGCTACTGCCGCTGGTGATGTGAAAGTTACTGAACCTTCTCCTGTTATAAAGTTTCCTGATGCTAAGTAAGCAAATGCTCCAAGCATTGCACAAGCTGATATTATTGGTACTAGTTTTTCATTTCCGCTTGATAATAAGTGATTAACTTTATCCATTTTATCAGTGAATAATAATGTGAATACTAACCATCCTAAAGAACCTAAAACCATTACCCACACTGCACAAGCAAATACCATTGGGTCCATTCCAGCTCCAAGTTTTGCTCCCATAGCTTCTGCACCAAATCCTGCTGCCATAAGCTCATAGTTAACTGATCCTATAAATGAAAGTCTCATCCAAGAAATTGGTCCACCCATTGAAACTAGTAAAGATATCATACCAACTAATATAACTATTGATGGTCCTATTGATGATATGGCACTACTTTTTATAGCTGCCTTAACTTGTTTATCTTGAATTCCCATTTCTTTTGCTGCTACTAATGATTTTCTAAAAAATACTATAGATTGTACTATAACTACTGTTACAGCAAGTCCTGCAGCTAACCACATTAGTGGATGGTTCGCCATTTTTAAATAATCTGCTTCAAATACACTTCTTAAATTATCCATTATAATTCCTCCTTTGTTTT
Source organism: Paraclostridium sp. (assembly GCF_051657365.1). NCBI lineage: Bacteria > Bacillati > Bacillota > Clostridia > Peptostreptococcales > Peptostreptococcaceae > Paraclostridium > Paraclostridium sp. The sequence goes on along the minus strand of NZ_JBOFKN010000023.1, from coordinate 24,853 downwards.
AAAACGTTTTCATAATTATTTTTTCATTATTGACAAGTCCGTAATATGTCCTTAATTGAATAATATAATATTTGTAGAATGTTGTCAATATATAAAAGAAACATTTTCCTCATTTTTTACTTAACGTTAATTTAAGGTTAGTATTTTATAATCTATGTATATTTCAAATTACATTTAGTTAATAAATCTATTTTTGAATGTATCTTATCTGACAGGAGGTCTAATTTTATGCTGTTCTTATTTTTTATAGCCGTTATTGTAGTATCTGCCTATTTCTATGCTTCTACAAAAGAGCTCCAAATAGCTGATTATGAAATGTTGGATAGATCTTTTTAAATTTAAAAAGTAGTATTTTAAAGCTAAAACTATGCTTTAAAATACTACTTAATTATTAAAATAATATTTCTATTAAATTCTTTGGTCTTCCTGCACCTTTGCTACTTTCTTTTGCATGAACTTTTCCAAGCTCTGCCGCAGTTATTTTTTGAAGTATCCGTCTAGCACTTCTATCACTTAAATCTAAGTACCCTGCTAATTCTTTTGAATCATAGATATTGCTACCTCTAATTTCATTTATTCCCATTATTTTAGAAATAGTTTCGCAACTTAACCCTGTCTTCTCAGATATTTCTAAAATCCCTTTATCATTAGGTATTATACAATAACTAAGCTCATTTTCTAAACCTAGTGGACCTGTAAGATTTTCATCTTCATCTATTGAGTATATATATGATTCCCCTGAATCCAGACCTCTATCTAGGGCTTTATGAGCATTTATTTCTGCTTTAAATGCAGTAGCTCCAAAACCTATTCCTATATTTAAATCAAATCCTAGTGTTTTAATTTCCTTTTGTAAATTTAATAGTTTTTCATAGTTACTATTTTTATTTACAGACCCCTTATTGCTAAAAATAATATATTCATTACGCCCAAATGGGAATACAGCTCCATTTATACTTCGTACATATGATATTATATGTTTATCTATATCCGTTTTCTTTATCATGTTTGAATAATAACTTTCTATGTTGTTAGAAGCATTGCCAAAGTTAAAAATTTCAACTGCTATTTGAGAGTATTCAGCTTTATTAATGGCAAATTGATTTATAACTTCATCATAAGATACTTTAACTAAAGACTTCGTTGGCTTAAGTAATATTATAGGATAACCTTTGTCTTTTAATTGATTGTATATATTCATAAATCCAGTGATCATAATATTTATCTTCCCACTTATAAATAAATCCATGTGCCAAGCTAAATATTCATCTTCATTTATGTCTGTTGAAAATGGTAAACAATATATATTCTCATGATTTATACCAAACTCTTCAACTACATCTTTAACCATATCATCTTCAACTACATCTATACTAAATTTATCTATGTCCTTTTTTAAATTACGAATTTCCCAAAATGCTTTTAGTATACTTGTATCACTTCTATTTACAAATGAATGAGGCTTTTTTATATCATATTTTTTCTTTATTTCTTCATAAACTCCACACCCAGTTAATATTATCCCATCACATTCACATTCACATTGTTCTATTAACTCTACTGATTCTACTATCTTTTCTTTTGTATATAATTTAGTTTCTAAACTACTATCTATATCTTTTAAATTATTTTCTATTCTTATAGCCGAATCTAGTGGTCCAAGAATTCCTATTATCACACAATCACGTCCCCACTACTTTTATTTTAAGTTTATTTTGTAATATACATATTATACTATTTTATTATAATAATACAATTTGTTATTATTCATTAAATTTTTCATCTTGATACTTTTCATATTCAATTGACCATGTTTCTAATGCTGTTAATACTGGTAAAAATTTCACCCCAATTTCTGTTAATGAATATTCAACTTTAGGAGGTATCTGGTTGTATGATTTTCTAGATATCACTCCATATTCTTCTAAGCTTTTTAATTGCTTTGATAAAGTCGCCTGAGTCATATCCGGTAGTTTTCTATGTAACTCTCCAAATCTAAGAATTTCATTACTTAATAAATATATGATTAACATATTCCATTTCCCACTTACAATCTTTTGAACTTTAGCAAATGGGCAATCTTGATAAGTTTCATTACCATATCTTTGCATTTTATCCCTCCTATACTATCATTTATGATAGTATCTATATTTAAATATTGTACTTTTTTTAAATATTGTACTATGTTATATTGGATAAATCAATTAATATAAATTAAAAGGAGATTCTATTATGAAAATTGCAGTATTTGGTGCGACAGGCGGAATTGGAAAATTCATTACAAGTCACGCTCTAAAAAAAGGCTACAAAGTCAATGCATATGTTCGTAATCCAGAAAAATTAAAAATTACACACGAAAATTTGAATATATTTGTAGGGCAAGTATCAGACTACCAAAAAATAAAAGAGACTATTAATGGCTGTGATGCAGTAGTTATATCTCTTGGTATTTCTATGAAATTTGGAATTGAAGATACATCTTCAATTGAAGCACATAAAAATATTATACGTGCAATGGAGGAAACAAATGTAGGAAGGCTAATTGATTGGTCAACTCCAAGTATAAGTTTTTCAAAAGATACACGTTCATTTATTACGATTGTGCCTGGTATTATGGCTTCAATTATGCTTCCAAAAGCAAAAAAAGTTCTTTTAGAAGTAAATGCATTAGTGGTAAATTCTAATTTGGATTGGACAATAGTTAGATTTATGGCTCCCAAAAATACTCCCTTCACTGGTAATGTAAAAGTGGGATTTGGTGATGTAAAAATGAAGTTCAATATCTCTAGAGAAGATATAGCTTATTTTATGGTTAATCAAATTGAAAGTAATCAATATATTCACTCTATGCCAATCATAGGTAGTTAATTAATCAAAATTTATATAACCTTAAATTTCAACAATAAAAAAAGGAGCATATGCTCCTTTAAACAGCTTCACTAGCTTCTTTACTTAACATTGATACTATTTCACATAAAGAATGTACTTCATAAGTTGGTTTTACATCCCCACAATCATTATTTAAAGGATTAAACCATATACAATCAATCCCAAAGTTATTAGCCCCTTTAATATCAGATGCTAAACTATCACCTATCATTAATGTTTCTTCTTTGTTCATAAAATCATATTTATCAAAAATTATTTCAAAGAACTTTGAATTAGGCTTCTCAACGCCCATTTCCTCTGAAATAAATACATCGTCAAATAAGTCTACTAATCTTGAATCTTTAAGTCTTTGTTTTTGCGTTTGCCCTATTCCATTAGTTCCTGCGAATATTTTATAACCTTTTATTTTTAAGTCCATTAAAATTTCCATAGCCTTAGGTATTGTTTTATGCCCTTTGTTTAAACAATTTTGGTATTCACTTTCTACCACTTCACCTTGAACATTGTGTCCATATAAAGCAAAAAACTCTTCAAATCTTTTAGTTAAAGCTTCTTCCTTTTTTATAGAACCTTGTTCTATTTGACTCCAAAATCTTCTGTTAATAGTTTTATATTCATTTATTGTTTTTTCATCAAATGGAATATTATATTTTTCAAAAATTACTTCTAAAGATTTTCTCTCATTATCTTGAAAATCTAATAAAGTATCATCTAAATCGAATATTAAATATTTATACTGTCTCATACTTTCACCTCTATATACTATAATACTCTATTTTATTTTAAAATAATATGTTATATATAAAATTTAAAATTTTCCCATAAAATTAGAATGCTTAAAAGTACCCCCCCTAATTTTCTATGAAGCCTTTTGCTCTTTGTTGTATTCTCCTTTTACTTCATCTTTGTTACCTGAATTCTTTTTAATTGAAATACCTATAAGAGCTATAATTCCCGCTAAAATAGCCATAACTATTACTATTATAAATATTCTTTGCATAGATGCATTCATCCCTCTAGTTATAATATCCATAATTTGATGTATTTGACTATTACTTAAATCAGATTTATTAATTGGATTAGCATTTAATCTCATAGTAGTTTCATTAATTTTTCCCAATATTTCATGAACTGAATATTTACCAAATTGGTTAGAAAAATCTGCTATAAAGTATTTAGCAATTCCAATATTTATTCCAGATATTAATAAAGATCCAATAACAGCTGTACTAAGTGATGATGCTAAATTATTTACAGTTGTTATCATACCTGAACCTTGATTTGAAAGTTTTTTATCAATAGATGATAATGCAATATTACTAGTGAGAGTAAGTGAGCACCCTATTCCCATTCCTAAAAATAACATAGCTGGCAATATTTTAATTCCACTTACTGTTCCCCCTCCATTGAATATAAAATACATATATACCCCACCTAACAATATAGACATTGCGCCTGTACAAATAATATATCTTTGATCAAATTTGCTTATTAATTTAACTACAAACATAGATGTTATAAGTAAAGTAATAGATAGTGGCATAATTGTCATACCTGTTTTTAATGCATCATATTTTAATACACTTTGAAGGTAAATTGGTGTAACAAACATTATCCCAGCAAGAGATATTTGTATGCATGCATTGATAATTAATACCACATCAAAGTTTCTACATTTAAATATATCTATATCAATTAATGCTTGTCTATTATTATTTTTAGCTATCTTTAGCCATAAAATAAATATACCTAAAAATAATAATCCAGTTAATATAAGTACAATAGATATTGAAATTGAGCCTTTAGATAATGTTATAAATCCAAAACTAAAAGCTTTTTTTGATATAATCCATCCATATGTTTTAGATTGCAAAGCTCCTCCTACTATACTAATTAGTGCTATTGCTGAAATTAAACTTCCTAAAAAATCAAACTTAGCATCTTTATTTGCTTGTTCGCAATCTATTTCATTTATAGCCTTAAAGTTCATTAAAATATAAACTACTATAAGCGCTTCAATAGCAAAAACATAACGCCATGAGAAGTAAGTTGTTATAATACCTCCAAATATAGGGCCTATTGCAAGCGCTACTGATGACATAGCTGTGTATATAGACATTGCGACTACTCTATCCTTACCTTTATATGCAGATGTAATTAAAGCCAATGCAGTCGGCATCATAAGTGCGGCTGCTACCCCTTCAATCAATGCCCATCCTATAAATAACATCCCTACATTTTGACTAATTGAAGCTGTTAAAGTCCCCACTCCATATAATACAGCTCCAAATGTAAAAGCTTTTTTAGCACCTATAATATCTGCAATCTTTGCACCTGGCAACATGCAAATAGCCATAATTAATGTGTATGAAGCCATAATCAACTGTATTGTACTAATATCTGTATGTAAGTCATTAACCAGGTTAGATATAGATACATTCATAGCTGTAGAATCAATAACCATTATAAATGACGCCATAGCAATTATAGTAAGCGCTCTCCATTTTTTCTTCAAAATACCAACCTCCTAATTTAATTTCACTTTTATATATACCTATTTTAGTTAGATTTAAAACAATACGGTTAGCAGCTTAGTGATTATTAAATGTATAAATTTATTTTCTAAAGCAAAAAAGTGCTAACTTTAGTCAGCACTTTTTTAGCAACAATTATTACTTCTAACTTCTACTGGTACAATTTTATCTAAATCTGTACCCTTACAACACATTTTTATAAAGCCTCTACCAACTCGCTCTCCTACAAACGTAGTACAAAAGCATCCATCTCCGAAACTAAGTGCTGGACTAAAACTAAGATTACCCAAGCTGTAATCAGATAATTCAAATTCTATTATAGGATTTTTAATAGGATGACCATTGCCATCTACCAAAATTCCAAATATCATTTGCTTACATCCACACATAACTTCTACCTTGTATGGAAACATAAGCTTCAAACAAACAGGTTTAGGCCCTTGAGGCTTACACTCTGGCTTCTTTTTCTTTTTTCGACCTCTATAATCATCTTCATCTATTACCATATCATCACTACCTGAATTTATCTTATCTAATATAAACTCATGTAAATCTTCTTCGCAAGTTATATATTTTCCATCTATAACAAAATTAAAATTCCCCATATCAGCCTCACCTCATAACATATTTAGAGTACTATATATTATGCCTAGTAAGTTAAAATGGTTCACTCCATTTTCCACACACAAAAAGAGACTATATTTAGTCCTAGCAAAGGGTTAATATATAAGTTGCAGCTACATTTGCGCGCATCTTTTTAGCGTGCATGAAGCAAAACTTATATATTAACCCTGAGCGCCCTAAATACAGTCTCTTTTATCTATTTCCCTTTAAAGAAATCTTCTATTTTTTGCCCAAAAGTCTTCTTTTTTTCGTGAACTTCATCTCCACAAGACTCAGCAAAAGCTTTTAAAAGTTCTTTTTGTTTATCATTTAATTTCTTAGGAATCTCAACTACAACCTTAACATATTGGTCACCTCTAGAGTTTCCTCTCATTTTTGGTATACCTTTTTCTCTTAATCTAAATACAGTTCCAGTTTGAGTTCCAGCTGGTATGTTATACATTACCTTACCATCTAAAGTAGGTACTTCTATTTCATCACCAAGTGCTGCTTGAACAAATGTTATAGGTAATTCAAAGTAAACATCAAATCCATCTCTAGTGAACAATTCATGAGCTCTTACATTTACTATAATGTATAAATCTCCTCTTGGTCCACCTTTAGCACCTAAGTCACCTTGACCTGTTAATTTTATTATTTGTCCATCATCTATACCTGCTGGTATATCAACTTCTATAGTTTTAGTTTTTCTAACTTTACCACTTCCACCACACTTAGTACATGGAGATTCAAATACTTCTCCTTCACCGTTACATGTAGAACATACTCTTGAACTCATTATGTTTCCAAATGGAGTTCTTTGTGCAGTTCTAACTTCTCCTTCACCATTACATGTTGGACAAGTTTTCTTAGAAGTTCCAGGTTTAGCTCCTGTACCATGACATTCACTACACTCTTCTGTTCTATTTATCTTAACAGATTTTTTAACTCCAAATGCAGCTTCTTCAAATGATATATTTACAGTTTGTTTTATATCAGCTCCACGTTCAGGACCTCTTCTTCTTGGTCTTCCGCCTCCGCCGAAGCCTCCACCAAACATATCTCCGAATATATCACCAAATATATCTTCAAATCCGCCAGCTCCACCACCGAAGCCTCCGAATCCACCTTGTCCACCGAAACCGCCGTTTGCGCCTTCATGTCCAAATTGATCATAATTAGCTCTCTTTGTTTCATCTGATAATACTTCATATGCTTCATTTGCTTCTTTAAACTTTGCTTCAGCCTCTGCATCATCCGGATTTCTATCTGGATGGTACTGCATAGCAAGTTTTCTATATGCTTTTTTTAACGTTTGTGCATCAGCACCTTTATCAACGCCTAACACCTCGTAATAGTCTCTTTTAGCCACGCTTGCCACCACCTTTGTAATACATAACAATAGCTTGTAGACATCTACAAGCTATTATTAATTTTATATATTTATTATATACAAGTATAAATGTTTTTTAAATACTATTTTTGATCATCAACTTCTCTAAAATCAGCATCTACTACATTGTCATCTTGTTTAGTTTCTTCTTGACCTTGAGCTTGACCTTCAGCTCCAGCTTGTTGATACATTTGTTCAGCTATTTTGTGGAATTTGTTGTTTAACTCTTCCATAGCTTTATTTAATTCTTCAGCTGTAACATTTTCTTTTTCTTTTAATTCTTTTAATTTTACTATTTCAGCTTCTACTTCACTCTTAGCAGCAGGTTCTACTTTATCTCCTGCATCAGCTAAAGTTTTTTCCATTTGGTATATAGTAGCTTCTGTTTGGTTTACAGCTTCTATTTTATCTTTCTTTTCTTTATCAGCTTCAGCATTCATTTCAGCTTCTTTAACTTTTTGTTGTATTTCATCTTCACTTAAGTTAGTTCCTGAAGTTATAGTTACTTTTTGCTCTTTTCCAGTTCCTAAATCTTTAGCTGTAACATGAACTATACCATTAGCATCTATATCGAAAGTAACTTCTATTTGAGGTATTCCTCTTGGAGCTGGTGGTATATCAGTTAATTGGAATCTACCTAAAGTAGTGTTGTCGTAAGACATACTTCTTTCACCTTGTAAAACATGTATATCAACAGCAGTTTGGTTATCTGCAGCAGTTGAGAATACTTGAGATTTCTTAGTTGGTATAGTAGTATTTCTTTCTATTATTTTAGTCATTACGTTACCCATAGTTTCAATTCCTAAAGATAATGGAGTAACATCTAAAAGTAATAAGTCTTTAACATCTCCAGCTAAAACTCCACCTTGTATAGCAGCACCTGCAGCAACACATTCGTCTGGGTTTATACCTTTGTGAGGTTCTTTTCCTATGAATTTCTTAACAGCTTCTTGAACAGCTGGTATTCTTGTAGATCCACCTACTAATAATACATCATCTATATCAGAAGTTGAAAGTCCAGCATCTTGTAATGCTCTTCTAGTTGGTTCCATAGTTTTTTCTACTAATCCAGCAGTTAATTCATCAAATTTAGCTCTTGATAAATCTATGTTCATATGTTTTGGACCTTCAGCTGTAGCTGTTATGAAAGGTAAGTTTATGTTAGTACTCATTGTTGATGATAATTCTTTTTTAGCTTTCTCAGCAGCTTCTTTTAATCTTTGAAGAGCCATCTTATCATTTCTTAAGTCTACACCTTCAGCTTTTTTGAATTCTTCAGCTAAGTAATCTATTATAACTTGGTCAAAGTCATCTCCACCTAATCTGTTGTTACCAGCAGTAGCTAAAACTTCGAAAGTTCCATCTCCTATTTCAAGAACAGATACGTCAAAAGTACCTCCACCTAAGTCAAATACTAATATTTTCTTTTCTTGATCTAATTTATCCATACCATAAGCTAGTGCAGCAGCAGTTGGCTCGTTTATTATTCTCTTAACATCAAGTCCTGCTATTCTACCTGCATCTTTAGTTGCTTGTCTTTGAGCATCTGTGAAGTATGCTGGAACTGTTATAACAGCTTCAGTTACAGGTTGCCCTAAGTAGCTTTCTGCATCAGCTTTTAATTTTTGTAATATTATAGCTGATATTTCTTGTGGACTATAATCTTTTCCATCTATGTCAACTTTGTAGTCTGTTCCCATGTGAGTTTTTATAGATATTATTGTTCTATCTGCATTAGTTACTGCTTGTCTTTTTGCAGGCTCTCCTACTATTCTTTCTCCATCTTTTGTAAATGCAACTACTGATGGAGTAGTTCTCATTCCTTCACTGTTTGGTATTATTTGAGGTTCTCCACCTTCTAATACTGCAACACAAGAGTTTGTTGTTCCTAAGTCAATTCCTATTATTTTTCCCATTTTAATAGCCTCCTCGAATTTTATATGTTAATTGATTTTAATCAATTTAAATTTTATATTTTATATTAACAAGATACTTTAACCATTGCAGGTCTTAATGTCTTTGTATTTAATTTATACCCTTTTTGTAAAACCATAACCACTTGATTAGCATCAACTCCATCTACTGGTTCTTGCATAACCGCTAAGTGTAGGTTTGGATCAAATTCTTGACCTTCAGCTTTTATTTCTTCTAGTCCGAATTTTTCAAATGTAGCTTTTAATTGTTTTTGAACCATGTCTATACCTTTATACATACTATCTTCTTTATCAGTACAAGCATCCATAGCTCTTTCCATATTATCCATAACTGGTATTAACTCATTTAATATTTTTTCATTAGCAAATATGCCCATAGTTTCTTTCTCTTGTTGAGTTCTTCTTCTATAGTTTGCATATTCTGCTTGAAGTCTTTGAAGAGTATCTGTAAGTTCTTCTATTTTTTCTTCTTTGTTGTCAGATTCTAAGCTTTCTTTAGCTTCAGTTGCTTCCTCTATAGCCTCTTCAATAGTTTCTTCAACTTCCTCTGATGTATTATCGTTTATTTCTTCTTGTAATTCTTCTTGCTTATTATTTTCCAAAACTTACACCCCTAACTATTTTTTGTTTAGTAGTAGTCCCATATAGTTAAGTATTGAATATACTTTTGCATAATCCATTCTAGTTGGACCAATTAAACTAATTTTTCCTACTACATCTTTATCTATATTGTAAGTTGCAGTTATAATACTACAATCTTGAGCTACCTCGCAGTCATTGTCACTACCTATAATTATATTTAGGTTTTCTTTTTGAATTCCTTTTGATTTTAGCATATTAGATATATTCTCTTTTTCCTCTAACATAGTTAAAAATGTTTTTGCTCTAACTACATCGCTAAACTCAGGAAAATTAAAAATATTAGTTGCTCCACTTAATGACATTGATGTATTGTTTTCTTCAATGCCAAGATTTAATGAATCTATAAGCTTATCTATTATCAAAGAGTTTTCTGTAATTTCATATTTTATGTAATTTAAAAACTCTTCATCAATCTCAGATATATTTTTACCCGAGAGCTTTCTAGTAAGTTTATCAGAAATCAAATTAAGCTTAGCTTGATCAATTTGTATGTTAGTTGAAAGAGTAGTATTTTTAATATCACCTTTTTCAGTAACTATAACTAAAACTATACTTTTTTCATCTAATCCAACTAATTGAATATGTTTTATATTTTGTAAGTTTGATACATTTTTAGTAACAGCTATTGTTGTATAATTTGTTAACTTTGATATTAACTTAGATGTTTCATGTATCAAATCATTCATATAATTCATGTTATGATTTATTGATTCTTCAATTAAGTTCTTTTCAATATTATCTAACTCATATTCTTTCATAAGCGAATCAACATAAAGTTTATATCCTTTTTCTGAAGGAATTCTTCCTGAGGAGGTATGAGGTTGTATTAAATATCCTAATTCTTCTAAGTCAGCCATTTCATTTCTTATAGTAGCTGCACTTACGCCCAACTCATACTTTTTAGAAAGAGTTCTAGATCCTACAGCTTCTGCAGTATCTATATAGTCTTTGACTATAGCTTTGAGGATATCTAATTTTCTTTCATTTAACTCCGTCATAATCAAAACCCTCCTCTTTTGTTAGCACTCATTATGTTGGAGTGCTAAAAGATTATATATATTTTATATCACTTTAAATTTTCTTTGTCAACACTTTTTAATTAATTTATAAACTCTATAAAAACACTATTTGATATTTCTCTTCCCTTTTGAGTTAAAGAAACGTTGGAATCTTCCATCTTTATAAGCTTATTAGCTATTAATTTTTCTAAAGCATTTTTATATAGATCTTTAAAATCAATTTTAAACCTTTTTTCAAATATATCTAAACTTATTCCTTCATTCATTCTAAGCCCCATAAAAATAAATTCTTCTATCTTATCTTTATCACTTAATTTATTTTCTTCATTTATAGGCTTTAAATTTTGGTTTAGTTTGTTATTATACTCGTTTAAATCTTCTACATTCGAATATCTTGTATCTTCTATATACCCAGATGCTCCAGGCCCTAACCCTAGATAGTTATCACACTTCCAATAGATAATATTGTGTTTACATTCTTTTTCATATTTTGAATAATTAGATATTTCGTACTGATTATAGCCATTATCTTTTAATGTATTTATTGTGTAATTATACATTTCTATATCTGTATCTTCATCAAGAAGATTAAACTCATTATTTTCATACATATCATAAAGCTTGGTACCCTCTTCTAATATAAGAGAATATGCCGATATATGTGACGGATTTAATTTTATAATCTTATCTAAAGTATCTTTCCATTCTTCTTCTTTTTGGTTTGGAAGAGCATACATTAAGTCTATATTTATATTTTCAAAACCTATGTCTATAGCATCATAGTAGTTTTTCTCAAACTCTTCATATGTATGTATTCTTCCTATAGATTTAAGATGATAATTTTGTGTAGCTTGAAGACCAATACTCAATCTGTTTATGCCTATTTTTTTCATAGCTTCTAGCTTTTCTTTATTTATTGTTCCCGGATTGCATTCTATAGTTATTTCAGCATCCTCTTTTATATTGAAATTTTCATACATTTTACTCATAAGTCTTTTTAATTCATCAACTTTTAAAATACTTGGTGTTCCGCCTCCAAGAAATACTGTATCAAAAGACTTGTCCTTAAATTTGTCTTTATATAAAAGCATCTCTCTTTCTATATTTATTAAGTAATCTTCTTTTTCATTACTTTTAATTTTGTACGAGTTAAAATCACAGTAATAACATTTTTGCGCACAAAAAGGCACATGTATATATAGTCCTAACATAAGTTCTCCTTTGTATTAAATATCATTGTTTATATTATACCTTAATTTATATATATCCTAATCTCCTAATTAAACTTTTCTATTTTTATACTCATCTTATTTAATTTTAGTATAAAAAAAAGAGATAGTATTAAAATACTATCTCTTTCATATATTAATTAGTTATTATTTTTCTTTGTCATTACTGAGTAAACAGGTAATCCTATAGCTGTTACTATTAATCCACCTACTGCTATTACAGTATTGTTCATTAATTGGTTAACTATAACGAATAATCCACCAGCTATTGCTATTAATGGTATTATTGGATATAAAGGTACTCTGTAAGGTCTCTCTAAGTTTGGTTGATCTTTTCTTAACTTCATTACACCTACGAAAGTTAATACGTAGAATACCCATATTATGAATATTGTTAAGTCAGTTAATAAGTTGAATTGACCAGTTAAAGCATATAAACAAGCAAGTATTGCCATTAATAATATAGCGTTCGCTGGAACTCCACCGTTGTTTAACTTAGATAATGTTTTGCTTCCTGGTAATGTTCCTTCACAAGCTAATGCATATGTTATTCTTGGTCCAGTTAATAAGTATCCATTTAATCCACCAAATACTGATATTAATATACCACCAGTTACTAATTTACCACCTATTGGTCCAAATATCTTCTCTGCAACTAATGCTGCTGGAGCACTTACTTGTGCCATTTGATCTGCTGGTACAACCCATAAATAAGCTAAGTTTATAACTACATAAACTGCCATAACTATTGATAAACCACCAACTATTGCTTTAGGTAAGTCTTTACCTGGGTTTTTCATTTCCCCTGCTATAGCTCCAACATTTATCCATCCATCATATGCGAATAATGCTGCTATTAAAACTTGTCCTAAAACTGTTCCAAATGATAAGTCTTCTCCTATGAATGGAGTAGTTATAGAGTTATCTCCTGATCCATTTATAAATCCAAATACTATTATAAGGGCTAATGGTATTAATTTACATACAGTCGCTACTGTTTGTATTGTTCCACCTAATTTAGATCCTATTGTGTTTATTATTGCTAAAAATAATATAATTCCTAATGCTATTGGCAATACAACTGCCATATTTGTTTCGCTTTGTCCTATTAATGTAGCTGCCTGTTGTGCAAATATTACACCTAGTGCTGCTGCTGTAGCTGGGAAGAATAACACCGCTTGCATCCACCCTGTTAAGAATCCTAATCTGTCTCCATATATCTCTTTGATATATATCATCATTCCACCAGTCTTTGGTATTGCTGCTGAAACCTCAGCTGCTGTAAGTCCTGCTGCTATTGTTATAACACCAGCTATAATCCAAGCTAACATACCTAATCCTGGAGCTCCACCTGTTGCTGAATATATAGCTTGAGGCTTAAAGAATACCCCTCCACCTATAACCATACCAACAACTGTAGAAAGAGCTGCTGAAAAACCTAACGTCTTTTGAAGTCCTTTGTTGCTCATCGTTTTCCTCCTTATATTTCTGCGTTATTAAAATGTCCAATATGAATATTACTACATTTTTTCTTAAATAACAATACATTTCGACACTTTTATTTTTTTTTTTATATTATAGTTATAATTCTTCTTTATTTTATTTTTTATGATAACAATTTGCTAATTATTTATTAAGCATTTATTGGTTTTCGACCTTATTTTCATAAGATTCTAACAATTTTATATTTAATAAAAAATAAATAATAAAAGTCCACTTATAGATATCATACAAGTGGACTTTTATTATTTATTTTATCGCACCATATATTTTACATAATGGAACTAAATATATCAGAGAATTTTTTATATCTAAAAACCATCCAACATCATAGTCTAGATGTATTACGGTGCATTTGTTATCCCCTGTGGGTATAGGTTCATTTATACCACATACTCCTAATTTAAATACTCTATCCTCATATATCGGCTGTAGATATTTATCTTTAAAATAATCTATGAAACTATTCTTACAACAGCAATTTTCATCACATGGTGTTTCTAAGCTTAATAAATGATAATAATTTTTATTTAATATATTTATTATACTTTGATAATCCGATGCAGGATTTATAGCTACAGCATTCAAAAACTCCAAGCACAGTTCTATATTTACTGTTTCAACACCATTTTCTTCTTTAATTAAAGATATTAAATTTGGATATAAACTTTCTTTTAGCACAGATTTACTTAAACTCAAATCAGAAGCGTAATATACATCTAATAATTTCTCTGAGTCTACTAAATCTAAGTCTATTAATTGATTTATAATACATATAGCTTTTTTAAGTCCACATGTACAACAACAATCATTTGAGTTATTCAACTATAATCACACCCTTATTATTTTAGATAATTTATATTAAAGGAAACTTATCTAAAGTTATACCAGTTATTTCACATAAAGATAAAACATAATACGTTGTACTTGCTGTAGGATCTGTTATAACATTTTTAGCCCATAAAGTATCTGGATTTATAGCTAATATATCAGTTATTTTAAAGCTATTTGTGCTAGTAGATATTATAGCTGCATTAACCTTAGGTGGTGTTTGTAAAAATTCTCTTGTTTTTAGTAAATATTCTAATATTCCATTTTTACAACAACATGATTTTGGAGATACATATCTCACTTTATTAAATCTATTAGTTATATCTGTATCTTTAAAATTACAACTAGTGTTAGTGGTATCTATTGTAAATTCAAATCCATTTATTTTGCATATATTTAAGTATGTCAAATCTTCTTTTGTATCATCTGTATATATAGGTACTATATCTGGTGTAATATATAATATGTCAGTTATAGTGTTAGGTATGATTTTAATTGTTCCCCCAACATCAAAGGTTGGTAATGCAGGGTAATATTTTATTTCTTTGAAACATTGAGTAGTTGATAAAAAATCTTGATAAAACAAATCTAGTGCACATATTATTCCATCTTTACAACAACAGTCATCTTTTTTAGGGTATGGAGGTGTACAGCAGCCATTATTTTGATTCATATAAAAGTCTCCTTTCTATTTTTTAAGATTATGCAATTGGAGTGAATTTTGCTATTTTACAAGTAGGTATTCCCAAGTATACTTTAGCTGTATTATCGTAGAATATAGCTATATCAGAGTCAACTGCTGCTAAAGTTACTCCATTTATAGCTCCAAGACCTGTCAAAGTTCCTGATGATGATAATAATGTGTCTTTTATTATTAAGTTATACCCTATTCCTAAGCCATGTAAATAAAGTGCTTCTCCCATTCCTGGTCCGCAGTCGCAACAGCAATTACATTTAGGTGTATAGTAAAACTCCGTTCTAAGATCATTTAAAATAGTATCTGTAGTTGTTATTTTAAATTTAAATTTTATTACAGATATAGCACATAAAGATACTCTATCAAGACCAAACTTTACTAAATCATTATTTATAGATATAGTTGAAATTAAGTTACTAGTAGCTGTATTAGCTACATACAGTAATGCTGGTGGAACAATACAATCAGCATTTATTATATCTGAAGGTATTATATCGCCATATATACATATGCTATCAGTTGGATTATCTATGCTCAAAGATTTTTTATATAAATAGTCTAATAATTTTTTCACTCCATCTTTACAACAACAATCATCACCATCTCTTCCACTTGCTTCTACACTTACATTCACACTACTATTATTTCCTGTAGCGCTTCCACCTTGAGATGTACTTCCTTCTACATTTGGACAAAATGAGTTACTAGTATTTATTGGATTGTAACCTGGTGAACATGATGAATAGTCATATCCTCCACAACCACAAGAACATCCTGAAGAGCTTCCACAAGTGCTACAACATGCACCATAATTTGAATCATAAGCCATATTAACATCTCCTTATTTATAATATTTCGTGAATTTTGGATCACATATTTTCGAATTATAATTAGAACTACTATTACATTCACATGGACAATCATTCTTTTTACAGCTATAATTGCTCGATGTTGTACACACAGTGCAATTTATTATATTTTGTGAAGCTATATGAAGCACTAATTGAGCCAATTCAGAAACTTCACACTCTAATTTATTTATATCTTCAGTTAATGAACAAAGTAAACATTCTAGTATATCGCATTTACATTCTCTATGAGAATTTATTAGACATTCTATATTATTCAGTTTTGATATTATAGTTGCCATTATTTCTAATACTTCTATCAAAGAACAAAGAACTTTTGATACTAAACAACAATCCTTACTACATAAACATTTCAACTGACATAATAAATTTTTAATATTTCTCAATATACATTTAAATCTATCTAATTGTAGTAGATATGCATAACTTTTATTGCAGCTAGCATCATCTTCTATTTGACAAACAATACATATAAGCTTATCTATTAAATTATCACAATAATTTTTATTACAATCACAATCATAACAACTGCAATCTTCATCTATTAACAAACAAGCTACTTCTTTTATTAAACTATATTCATTTTTACAACAGCTACAATTACAAAATATATTAAACTTAATTTTATTCAATTCATTATATATAAATCTCAAACTGTCAATACAAATCATATTTTTACTCCTTTACTATTATATTTAAAGAACAAGCCCTATTTAGGGCTTGCCCCTTGAATTAAGAATTATTTACATCCTTTGTTGCAATTACAACCACAACCTCCACCTGGTCTAGGTCTATTTCCATAGCCATCGTTCATCATATTAGGAGGACACACAGGTCTAACTTTTTTAGGTGCACATGGTGCAACATAGCAAGGTGTACATTGTTGTAAGTTACAAGTTGCAAATCCTATAACTATAGCATTTAATTCGTTTACTAATCTTTCAAGTTCGCATAAATCATTTACAAAGTCACAAGCCATACAATCAAAGAATGCAACAACTATACTATTTGCATTAGCACTTGTTCTATCACAGTCAGCATAATAAACTAAAGTTGCAGATTTAGACACTGCAGATATTAACTTAGTCAATATTTGTAATAATAAGCACAAGAAATCTCCTAGTATTTCTGGACAAGTTTCATTACATACTATACAATCTAATCTATCTCTTAAAGATTTACATAAACAAGCAAATCTTTCAAATTGAGATGCTAGTCCATGTCCTAATCCCGTAACTTTTTTTGATATACAATCTAATGTATCACAAAGTATTTGAATAAGACCTGGATTTGAACCTCCACTGTCAACTAATAATAAATTTCTTATACTTTGCCAGCTACTACAATCAAATAGTGCTGCATTAGAATCATCACTAAACGGTATACAAACTCCTGTACCATCTTTTATTTGTGTATAAGCTGTATTAGCATTTGCTAATATGTTAGTATTAATTATAGATAATAATCCAGTTGATACATATTCTAAATTCCCTATATATTCACTTATAAATTTACAATCAAACATTTTTAAAACACTCCCTATTTTTTTTATTTTTTAGCGAGATTTGAATCTCAATATATATATATGGTCATAAACCAAATAATGCTACAAAAAAACCAATAAATTTTTTAAATAAATTGATAACTTTTGTTGGTTAAACAGCATATACATGCAATATATGCTTATTAGGGGTGAATATATCTATGAAAAGTAAATGTGACAGCAATAAAATGTTATGCCCTGTAAATATAGACAGAATATATGATTTTAGTAAGGCAATAAACAAACTTAGTTCTAATATACCAATTAAGTTTGATATTTGTTGTGATTGTTGCCTTCCTTGTGATTCTAAAATAGAAATAATAGAGACTAATTTTCAATATAATTTATGCAAAGTAAAAAAAAGTATATTACTAAATGGATATGAGGTTACTGAAGTATCTAAGAATTTGCAAGATATAATTTATCTTGAAGATAAATATATAAATTTAGCTGATAACAGTTGTGAAGAGTTAATTTTGACTGTAGCCGAACATATAAAAGCTGACTTTGAAATTAAAGTTCATATAAAAGGTTTTGCATATATAGGTAATTGTAAAAAAATATGTTTCGAGGCTTTTGGAGAAGGTGTTGATAAAATAGACAATATAATTATCAGCAATGCTCGAGTTCCAAATTTCATAAATAGCATAGAATCATTTTATCTCAAATTAAAAAATGAAATTATAGGTCTAGCAAGTCCAGACTATATTTTTTTCTCTCCAATTTATAACTATGATTCTAATATTGAAAATTTATTGGCAAACATATTTGTTAATTATTGCATAAATATTGATTTAACAACTCTGTCTTCATGTAGTTTAAATTTGCTTTGTCAAAAATAATAAAACTTTCTATATTTACACAACAAAACTTTAAATAAAAAATAGATGTATTACCTTTTAGGTAATACATCTATTTTTTTTAACTATCTAATTTTAATACAGACATGAATGCCTTTTGCGGAACTTCAACAGATCCTATTTGTCTCATACGTTTCTTACCTTCTTTTTGCTTTTCAAGAAGTTTCTTCTTACGAGATATATCTCCACCGTAACACTTAGCAAGAACGTCTTTTCTAAGTGCACTTATAGTTTCTCTAGCCATTACCTTATTACCAACTGCAGCCTGTATAGGTACTGGGAATTGGTGTCTCGGTATTTCACCTTTTAGTTTTTCACACATTGACTTACCTCTTGAGTAAGCTTTGCTTTCATGAACTATGAAGCTAAGTGCGTCAACTTGTTCTTTATTTATTAATATATCCAGTTTTACAAGTTTAGAAGGAACATAATCCTTTAACTCGTAATCTAGTGATCCATATCCTCTTGTTCTAGACTTTAGAGCATCAAAGAAATCATAAACAACTTCATTTAATGGAAGATCATAGTGAAGCATAACTCTCTTATCATCTATATATTCCATATTTATCATGTCTCCACGTCTTTCTTGACAAAGCTCCATAACAGTACCTACATAATCCTTAGGAACTATTATATCACCTTTAACCATAGGCTCTTCTATCATTTGTATCTCATCACGCTCTGGTAAGTTTGCTGGATTTTGTACCATAACTAATTCTCCATCAGTTTTTGTTACCTTATATATAACAGATGGTGCTGTAGTTATTATGTCTAAATCGAATTCTCTTTCTAATCTTTCTTGGATTATTTCCATATGTAATAGTCCTAAGAATCCACATCTAAATCCAAATCCTAATGCAGCTGAACTTTCAGCTTCAAACTCAAGAGCTGCATCATTAACTTGTAGTTTTTCTAGTGCATCTCTTACGTTTTCGTACTTTTCTCCTTCTCCTGGGTAAATACCACAGTAAACCATTGGAGTTGCCTTCTTGTATCCTGGCATTGGTTCATCAGTTGGATTATCAGCATCAGTGATTGTATCACCAACACAACAACTTCTTATATCTTTTATACTCGCTGCAATGTATCCAACATCTCCAGCGCTTAACTCGTCTAATTCTCTTTGTCCTGGAGCCATAACACCAACTTCAGTTACTTCGAACTTTTTGTTAGTGTTCATCATCTTTATAGTCATACCTTTTTTAACAGTACCACCAAATACTCTTACATAAGCTACAACACCTTTATATGCATCATAGTATGAGTCAAATATTAAAGCCTTTAAAGGAGCTTCTTTATCCCCTGTAGGAGCTGGTACGTTTTTAACTATAGCTTCTAATACATCTTCTATATTTAATCCACTCTTAGCTGATATAAGTGGAGCTTCACTTGCATCAAGCCCTATTATATCTTCTATTTCTGTTTTTATCTCATCCGGTCTTGCACTAGGTAAGTCTATCTTATTTATAACTGGTAATATCTCTAAATCTTGATCTATTGCTAAGTAAACATTTGCTAATGTTTGAGCTTCAACACCTTGTGCTGCATCTACTACAAGTAAAGCTCCTTCACAGGCTGCTAAACTTCTTGAAACTTCATAGTTAAAGTCTACGTGTCCTGGAGTATCTATTAAGTTTAAGAAATACTCTTGTCCATCCTTAGCCTTATAAACTAATCTAATATTTTGAAGCTTTATAGTGATTCCTCTTTCTCTTTCAAGATCCATGTTGTCTAATAACTGATCTTTCATTTCTCTGTCACTAACAAGCCCAGTATGTTGGATTAATCTATCTGCTAAGGTAGACTTACCATGGTCTATATGTGCGATTATACTAAAATTTCTCGTTCTACTTTGTTTGCTGTCCACCTTTATTCCTCCTTTTATTATTTATCATAACTTTTATTTTATAATATATCCGCCATTATGTAAATATTGATACTACAATTTAAAGTTGTATTGGTAAAAATAATATTAGGGTTATCAAAATGATAACCCTAATTTATCTTAAATTATTAAGTTTACTTAACTTCTCTTCTAGGTCTTTAACGCTTTTTTGAACAGAATTTCCTAGGTTATTTATAAATACTTCTATATTATACTTGTCAACTTCACCTAGCATAAGATTAGCTTCTTTATCTACTAAAAATACACATCCAGCCATTATGCATACCATAGTTATTATAAATACCATTCTACAAATAGGTTTTATAGCCTTTTTCTTATTTTTTTCCTCTATTTTTCGATCTGCACGACTCATAGATTAGACCTATATGCCTTTTTGCTTAAAAAACTCGTCTATAATTTCTGCTATATATTTAGTAGAGGCTTTTGCTTCTTCTGTCGTATTCATTTGACCTCCTACTTCTATTAAAAGAGGATTGTCTGATTTATATTGATTATATCTACCATTAGATTTTGGTACTATTGGTTTAGTTATTCCTGGATACTTACTTTCAGCAAAATCAGTTATTTCTTGTGCTAACTTTAAATTTTGCTCATAGTTTTCACTTTTTTCACCTACTACAAATAAAAACTTAGCTACATTTTCTCCATTTATATTAGTAGTACATGCATCATGAAATTTCTTTTCATCCGCCTCAGTTTCTAGCTTTCTACCATCTCTATGTAAATCTATGATCACATCTAAACTGTCATATTTAGCTTGCATAGTTTCTATAGTTTTTAAACTTCTTCCATACGCTCCTACAAATTCTGGAAGGTCATGATATGTAGTGTTATGTACTACAGCTCTTCCTCTTTTACTTAATTCCTTTGTAAGTACTGATCCTATTTCTAAAGTTGAATTTGCTTTATCATCTGAGTGATAATTTCCTGTTGGATTGTTTGCATATGTTTCTCCTCCATGTGTGTGATATATAAGTATTTCTGGTTGTTCTTTCGTAACCAATACATTGTCCACATATTGAGAACTTGAAACTGCTACTTCATTTGAATTTTGTTTAGTTGGAACATTTTCTTCTCCAACATAAGCCTTTATAAATTCATCTTCTTTTTTACTTGATTTATCCTTATTTTTATCTTTTTTTTCAGATTTATCTTTTTTGTCTTCATCATCATTGTTAGTAGTTTCTTTAGTTTCATTTTCTTCTTTAGGTTGTTCTAATTTGGTTTCTGGATAACTAGTATTTATAAGAAAATTCAAAAGCTTCTCATCTTCTAAGGCATACGAGGTTTTTACACATACCGCAAATGCTATGGAAGTTATAAGACCTAAGCTTATAAGTTTTTTTGATAACATACTATCTCCTCCTTAATTTAGAGTTCTTCCTGGATGCAATGATCTATTAAGTCCTTCGCTTATAATTATGGCTAAATTTTCTATAGTTTCATCGATATCCTTTGGAGTAACTATCAGATTTTTATCATATGGCTCTAATGAGTCTTTTATAAGATGGTATTTTTCATCTTCTTTTAATTGCTTTAACATATTATAGAATTCTTCACTTTCTTTTGATTGCTCCATTAAATTATCAATAGCAAGGTCTAATACATCGCTAGTAAGTGTGGCTGCATCAACAACTGTAGGTACTCCTATAGCTATTACATCAACACCCAAATATTCTTTATTTAAAGCTTTTCTTTTGTTTCCAACTCCTCCACCAGGAGATATGCCAGCTGTTGAAATTTGAATTGTAGAATTTACTCTCTCCATTTTTCTAGAAGCTAGTGCATCTATAGCTATAACTCTATCTGGTTTTATAGTATCTACTATAGCTTTTACTATTTCACTAGTTTCAATACCTGTAATTCCCATAACCCCAGGACTAAGCCCTGCAACTTCTGTGAAATCATCATCATAGTCTTTATTATAATTTTTAAAAATATGTCTAGTTACTAATGTTTTTGAAACTGCCTTAGGTCCTAGTGCATCTGATGTTATATTCCAATTTCCAAGTCCAATAACTAAAGTTTTTTTAGTTTTATCAGTTCCAAGTATATCAATAAGTTCATCTTTTAAATAATTTGTAACCTGCTCTCTAGACTCATCATCATCATACTTCATTAATTTGCTTTCTATTGTAGTATAAATTCCTATACCTTTATTCATAATTTCAGCACCTTGATCATCTAAAACTTCAACCTTAGTTACAATACAATCCTCTAACTCTTTTGTATCTATTTTAACTCCAGGGATGTTACTGGCATCATTGCCTTGTTCGTATATTTCTCTAGCCTCTAGTGCTAAATCTGTTCTCAAGCTTATCATAAAACTTCCTCCAAATTAAAAGTTTAAATTAAATCATACTAAAGATTGTTAACAAATTTTATAATTTTATAACCAAATAAAGTTAATTTAAATTTTTTTAGAATAATTAATTTGTATGTTGTAAAATATCTTGATATGGGTTATAATCTAAAAAGTCAAATGGAAAGATATTTAAAAAGTTAATAATAATTATCCTTGATTTTTAGATTTATTTCTGTTAAAATCTAATATGTTGACGATGAATAATATAAACTACTCACGAGGGGGTGAACCGGATGGCAAACATAAAATCAGCAAAGAAAAGAATAAAAGTTATCGAGAAGAAAACTGCTTTAAATAGAGCTAGAAAATCTCAATTAAAAACTGCAATAAGAAAGTTTGAAGAAGCTGTTACTGCAGGAAATAGAGAAGAGGCTGTTGCTAGATTCCAATACGCTCAAAAGAGAATATCTCAAGTAGCTTCTAAAGGAACTATACACAAAAACGCTGCAGCTAGAAAAGTAGCTAGATTAGCTCAAAAATTAAACGGAATGAACGCTTAATTGTCCGTTTATAATAGATATTGACCCTTGATTTTATCAGGGGTCTTTTTCTATGCAAAAAATAAAAGAACTATTAAAAATAATTTACTTCGAACCAAGCGAAGTGTAAATATATAATTGCATATTTACACCGAGCCCCACAGGAAGTAACCTTTTTTTTAACAGTTCTTTTATTGACAATACTTACTTACTAATATTTCTAATGCTAGAGTATCTTTCATTAGTCCATTTTTAATCTTAAAATCACTCTCTAATACGAAATTCAACATATCTACTACTACTTCATCAGAAAACAATCTACCTTGCTTTAGCGCCTTTGTAACTACAAAAGAATGAGCCCCAACTTTTTCTGAAATAACTTTAGCTGAATATCCTTGAACTTGAAGTTGTCTAGCTTGCATAACAAGTTTAAATTGTTTAGAAACCATAGCAAATATACCAAGCACTGATTCACCTTCTAAAATCATATCCGTAGCTATCTTCATAGCATGAGATGAATTTTTATTTCCTATCTCATCAATTAACTTAAATATATCATTTTCTACTTTCTTCTGAGACAATTTGTCAATAATAGGTTTAGTGACATTATTACCCTTACCTACAAAAGAACTTATTTTATTAACTTCATTTTCTAAATCAGATAAAGTTTTTTCACTATTTTTATCTCGATATCCTTCTTGTTCTATAAAATACATCACTTCGGAATCATTAATAAGTACTTCACTTTTCTTAAACTTATTTTTAATCCATTTAAATAAATCCATATCACTTAACTTATCACAGTGATTTACTATCCCGACCTTATTAATCTTTTTAACTAAACTCTTTCTTTTATCTACATCTCCATAAACTACAAACACGATAACTGTAGTACTTGGAATTTTATCTAAATAATCTATAAGTTCAGCTTCATCACTATCCGAGAAATTCTTTTTCTTGCCCTTTAAAAGTTCAAAATCTTTTATTATTAAAATCTTTCTCTCGTCCATAAAAGGAAGTGTCTCAGCATTGCTTAAAACCTGGTCTAGTGTTAATTCTTTTCCATCAAGGATATCCATATTAAAATCTATCATGCTCTCATTTAAACTGTTTTTACAAGTTTTAATTGCATTTTCTAATAAATAAAATTCTCTTCCATAGAAAAGATATACACTTTTAAATTCGTTGTTGTTCATGCTTCTGATGATATCCTTGTAATTCATGCTTTTGCTCCTTTACCGTCTTTATTTCTTTATATATCATATATATTACTATTACAATGTAATACATAATTACAATTAAATTATTAACCTCTTCAAATTCAATATAACTAAAACTTAAATTATATAAAAATTCTAAAGTATTATTTATAATATCTATTATAAGGCTGTTTATTATAACCATAAATTTAGATAATGTCAAACTTATTGGGAAAATTAAAGCACTTATAATGCTTAAATATATAATAATACTCAAAAAAGGCACAACTAATACATTACTAATCACAGAAACCAAAGATATATTCTTAAAATGAAAATACACTAAAGGTAAAGTAAGTAT
>NZ_JBOFKN010000022.1:0-1506 GCF_051657365.1 Paraclostridium sp. | reverse complement strand
TTTGACCTTGCTAACCAGCGCGGGGCTGACATGGTCAGCATGTTGGCTGCGCAAGCTGAACTACAGCGAAAGCTCGCTGAGCAGAATCAACTTTATTCCGACATCGCTCAGGCGCTCAGTAATGACAGCTGCGCTGCTCAGCCTCTGCCTGCTGATGTCATCAGGGTGCGCAACCGCACCGCCACCAACAGCAACTGATTTGGTTTATGTTGTTCCCCCCACTGATCTACTGATTCCATGCCAGCGACTGACTGCATCATCACAAACCTACGGGCAAGCCGTAGTCAATGAAGCACGCTTTGCTGACATCAATAACCACTGCGCCGATCAAGTTGATCGAATCATCCAATACGTTATCGATAAGGCGAACCCCAAATAGCTAGGTTTACCCACGCCCGCACCGGCGCAGTAGTGCGGGCAGACTCCGAATGATAGCCCACTCACCCCTGAGCGGCGTGGCCTATCATGCGCGGTCTGCATGGTGAGCATCAAATAATCAGGCTGGTCGTCCAGCGTATCGCTTTGCTCCAGTAGCAGACGCGCAACCTGTTGTTATATATGCGTTTATATGTGGTCGGTCTCGCGGGTCCTCCCAGACCCATCCCCCCTACGGGGGCGTAGAGGCGCGGGGTGTCGCTACATATGAAATTTTCCCAGAGGTTGGTTGTTGTTTAATTGTCCATGACTATTACAAAAAAACAGCCCGGCTGGCTAAACAAAAAAGACATGGCCGCATCACTGCATGTTTCCGTGCAAGCGTTTGATAAGTGGGGCGTTTCACCTGTTGAGAAGATTGGCCGAGAGGCGTTCTTCGATATGCGTTCTGTGCTTGAAAATAGAATGAACGCAATGAGCCGGAAACAACAACCTAGCCCCTCTGAATCAGAGGAGTCGGTTGATGAATCGGAATGGTTGAAAGAACGCGTCAGACTAACTCGGGCGCAGGCTGACAACATGGAGCAGAAGAACGCAATACAACAACGTGATGTGGTTGCGTGTGAATTTGCCACGTTTGTTCTCAGTCGTATCGCATCTGCTATTGCCAGCAAGCTGGATACGGTTCCGTTATCAATGCGGCGGAAATTCCCCGATTTAGAAAACCGGCACATCGAGCATTTAACCCGTGATCTCGTGGCAGCGCGTAACGCTGCTGCTCGGCTCGATGAGCTGATCCCGGAGTTGTTAGATGAGTATCTTGCCAGCACAGATTGAAAATTTTAGATCTGCTGTAAGGGCTGGTCTGAGATCTCTGTACAAACCACCACCGCTGACCGCCGTTGATTGGTGTGATCAGCATTACTACTTGCCTGTTGAATCTTCGTATCACGAGGGCAGGTGGGAAACGCTGCCGTTTCAACGCGCGATCATGAACGCGATGGGTTCTGACTACATTCGCGAAGTTAACCTAGTTAAATCGGCGCGTGTCGGTTACTCGAAAATGCTACTCGGTGTAGTGGCATACCTCATTGAGCACAAGCAGCGTAACGGTATTTTGTGGCAGCCAAC
>NZ_JBOFKN010000021.1:0-11265 GCF_051657365.1 Paraclostridium sp. | reverse complement strand
AGTATTATCTTATTATTTATATACAATACTCTAATAATAACTATATAAAAAATTTCTAAATAAAGCATTTAATTTGATTTTATTCATTAAATATGGATATGTAATTATTAGCTAATATTTACATATCCATATTTATAGTTTAACCAATATAAATATTTTATACTTACTTGTTATTCTTTCCTCCATTCACTAAGAAGAAATATGTAGATGCATCATTTCTAGTTTTAAATTCAGGTGAATCCTTATATTTATCAACATTTTCAGAAGTTAATCCCGTCTTATCTATTCCTCCAGTTTCATATAAATTCAACGCTGCATTACCATCTTTAACTATTTTAGTTTTTATATTTTTTAATTTTACAACATTAGACTCCCAATAAGTTTCATTTTTGCTCATAGTATGTTGATCTTCTAGCTTCCAATCACTAACAATAAATGGGCCATTGTAAACAATTTTATCATGAGTAGTTCCATAAGTTTCGCCATATTCCTCAACTACTTTTTGATTTTGAGGGAAGAATACAGGAAATGCCATTAACTTATCAAAATAAGTAACTGGTCTTAATAACTCAACCTGTAAAGTATTATCATCTAAAGCTTTAATACCCACTTTATCAGTAGAACTTTCTTTTCCTGTATTATAGTCTTTAGCTCCAACCACATCATACAGTATATATGAATATTCTGAAGCTGTTTTAGGATTTAGTGTTCTATGCCACGAATACACAAAATCTTGAGCTGTTATATCATCTCCATTTGACCATTTAATTCCTGGTCTTAATTTAAATGTCCATGTCTTGCCATCTTCTGAAGTTTCCCAACTCTCAGCCATTGCAGGTAAAGCCTTATCACCTTCACCCATTCTAACTAACCCTTCCATAGTATTGGTCATTATAAAAAACGACTCAGCATCAGTTGCCTTGCTTGGGTCTAAGGTAGGTATATCAGAAGTACTTGATAAGTTGATTGTTTTGTCTTCTCTATCTATATCAGCCCATTTATAAGTTTCTTGTATTGTAGGTGATACGACTATATCCTTAATAATATCCTTTTGTAGATAAGCAACTCCTTTTTGGAAAAATGGTGTTAAATATGCATCTTTTAACATTATATTTTCAGCTTCTCCATATTTTTTCCAGCTTTCATTTTTATCAGGAGTAGATTTAGCTTCATCTATTAATTTATCAAATTGTGGATTGCTGTAATTTACTTTAGTAGAATATTGTCCGTTACTTACCATGGTTTCTAAAAATGTTAAAGGATCTGGATAATCAGCTCCCCATCCAGCATAAGCTAAGTGAAATTCACCTTTTGCTTCTAACTCTAGCTTTTGCTTAAATGGTTGTTGTTTAACCTTAACAGTAAGTCCAGGTAGTGCGTTTTGAAGTTCTGCTTGCATAAATTCAGCTTGTTTTTTGCTAGTATCAGTATCAAAAGTTAATAATTCAAGTTCTACTGTATCGAATCCAACTTCTGTTTTAGCTTTTTCCCACATAGCTTTAGCTTCTTCTTTATTGTAAGAATATCCTTGTACATTAGCAACCTCTTGATACTCTTTACCTTCATCATTAATTCCTAACCCTGCTGAAGTAAAATAATCTACCGGAGAAGACCCATTATTAAGTATAGTATTACATATTGTTTCTTTATCTATAGCCATTGCTATAGCACCTCTTGCATTTTGATTTGCAAGTACTGCATACGGTTCTCCTATTTTACCTGTATCAGATTGTCCTTGGTTTGAATCATTCCCTCCAGTCGAACTACACCCAGCTACACTAGTTACACTTAAAGCTGTTAGTGCTAATACAGCTAGCTTTTTTCTTAAAACCATGCTAATCCCCCCTAAAAACACTTATATTTTAAAATATATAATAATTGTAGTATAAATTTTCTAAATATTCTATAAATTATTTTGTTCAGTTTTTAAAAATTTCCGATATTTTTTAACTTATTATTTTGTATTTTTATGTTATATGATTAATTACTCCAATATGTATTATTTTATATAATTATATATATTGGAGTAATTTTGTTTTTAAATTAAATATAATGTACTTTTTGTAATTTAAAAACATATATATAAATAAAAAGGAATGATATATAATATGAGTGAACTTTTTATAATGTTTTTTGCATTAGGAATAATCTTGATCATATTATCATTTTTATTATTTCTTAAAAATGGAAGCTTTATCAAACATAAAGGTGGATTAAGCATAATTATCATTTTTCTTCTTTTACTTACATCTATAGCATTTTCTTCTTTTCCCAGCAACTATACATTCCAAATTATAATTAGTATTTTAATTGGAGCTATTGGTTTGTATGGAGGTTTTTTAACTATTTATAAATCAAATTGTTACGATATCGGTAGAATACTTATATTTGTATCTATGGTAGTTAATTTTTCCATGCTGTTTTTATAAATAAAAGCCCTGAATATCATTTAGCAGGGCCTTTATTTATTTTATGTATATAAATATTACTATCTATAACTTTTTTATCTTTTATTAAATTTTTTTTATAAATATCTATGCAATCAATATTTTTATTTTTTATAATTTTAATTACTTTTGAATATGTGTCATTTTCTAAACTTACAACATTCATACTAAAACTTTCTTTATTAGTTTTAGATAATAGCTGTATAATTTGATTTTGGCTTGAAATTGAACATATTTCACCTTTTTCAACTAATATGATATATTTGCCTCTACATTCTTTCAACCCTAGTGACACTAATTTTGACTTATTTTTTGAAAATACTATTTTAGTTCCTATATTTTTTAATTTATATAAATCTAGTTCGCGATTGTTAGTTATTACAACAAAATTTGCCACAATTTCATTGTAACTCTTGATTGTTTCTATCAATGTATCATCATATTCATTTAAAATCATAAGTCCACTTAATAGATTCTTATCATTTGATACTTTTGCGGATATAAGTCTATTTTTCATTTCATTTATATCATATATATTTTCAAATTTATTATTTGGGTATTCATATATAGTACAAGTAGAACAATTTATATAACTATCTAAACTTTCAAGTGCTTTACTTATTTTTCCACATTCAATATAAGCTAAACATTCCATAAAATATAAATCCTTAAAATTAGATGTCGTTGATTTTACACTTTCTATAAACTTTAATTCTTTATAAAATTGTTTCGTATTTGAATAAACCTTAACTATATTTAATATTAAATATGGATAAAACATATAGTTATATTTAGTATTTATCATTTTAATAGCATTTTCATAAGACTCTATAGCATTTGGGAAATCTGATATTCTTGAATACTCGTTTCCTAAAACATAAAAATAATAAGAATCTTTTTCTTTTTCATCATAAGATTTCAAAATATTTATATTTCGTTCATATTTTTTATTTATATCACTATGCTTTGAATCATATCCATAATGATATATTTCTATATCTGTCATCTCAGTACAATCCTTACCATTAAATTGTTGAATTTCATTAGCTATTTGTTCATGTATTTTGCCTTTGAATCTGTAATTTGGATTATTTTCAAATAATCTAAAAACTATATATTCTCCCATATTAGTTTTATTTATAATATTTACTAATCTTAGAAAGTATCCTTGAACTAAATTACTTTGACTTAATAATTTTATTATTTTACTTAAAGCACTTTTAGGAATCTCCTCATCTGCATCTAAACATAATATATAATCTTTAGTTGCATGTTCTAAAGATACATTTCTAGCTTCACTAAAATTATTGTTCCACTCATAATTTATCAATTTAACGTTATATTTTTTACATATATCAATAGTTTTATCACTAGATCCAGTATCTACAATTATAATTTCATCTGCAATTTCTTTTATACTTTCAAGACATCTGGCTATATTTTTTTCTTCATTTTTAACTATCATACAAATACTTAAACTTTTCAAGTATAATCCCTCCTATTATGCTACTAACCCAAAATAGGTCTACCATAATTAATATGATAGACCTTTATAATTTAGGAGTCTTTCTTAGTGAAATCTTTACTTGCACTTGTTAAAAATCCTATAGATGAAAATAATAGATTTTTAATAAGTATAAGTGAAGGGTTATTTACATCTATATTTAAAACATATGCAATTGTTGTTATAAGCATTGCTATTACTGCAAAACTTCCAACTAATAAAATTTTATTTTTCAATAGTCTTTGATTAGAAGTACAATTTTTAGTAGATTTTTCTAATATATAACCTGCTATAGAAGAAAAAGCAGTTCTTATAGTAACTAAGTTACCCGTAGCATCTAGTTCAGGATGAAATATAGATATACATACAACACTTAAGGATATAATACCTAATACAGTTAAATACTTGCATACTATTCCTAAGTTCTCAAAGAATTCTTTAAATTCAGTTAAAGCAAATTGTATTCCCTTTCTCAGCATAATAATCACCATTGTAACTTTTTTAAAAAGTAGTTACAGTACATAATATGAGTTTTTGAAATAATTGTTACTTTCTGTATGTTTTTATATATAATTTTTGGGGTAAAAAGATAATATTGTAAAATTCATAAAAAGGAAGCGATTGTAATGTTTGATTTACTAGAAAATTTAGTTGAAGAAAATAAAAAATACATAAAAAATGGACATGTTGCAACTTACATACCTGCATTAGCTAGTGTTGATGAAAATCAACTAGGTGTAGCTATTGTAGATTTAAGAACAAATAAATATAAAGAGTATTTTGCAGGAAATTATAATAGTAAATTTGCAATAGAAAGTACATCTAAGGTTATTACTCTTATAATGGCTATGTTAGATAATTCACCTGAATATGTATTTAACAGAATAGGTACTGAACCAAGTGGTTTTGCTTTTAACTCTATACTTAATATGGAGATAAACGATAAAGAAGTTCCATCTAATCCCTTTATAAATGCCGGAGCTATCATTGTTAATTCTTTAATAAAAGGTAAAAACAGTGATGAAAGAACTAATAGAATACTAGAGTTTACAAAAAAACTAACTAATAACCCTAATATAGAAGTAATTGAAGATATATACTTATCTGAAAAAAGAACTGGTGATATAAATAGATCATTAGCCTATTATATGAAAGGTCATAATCTTATTGATGGTGATGTAGAAGATATTCTAGATTCCTATTTTAGACAATGTTCTATCTCAGTAACTGCTCTAGATTTAGCTAGAATAGGTGCAGTACTTGCAAATAAAGGATTTTGTCCTTGGAGCAATGAAAATTTAATACCTACAGATATCTGCACTATTATTAAATCAATAATGGTAACTTGTGGGTTATACGATGAGTCTGGTGACTTTGCAGTTCATATCGGTATACCTGCTAAATCTGGTGTAGGTGGAGGCATTTTAGCTTCTGTTCCTAATAAAATGGGTATAGGTATATTTGGCCCTTCTCTAGATCCTATGGGAAATAGTATTGCTGGTGTCAAGATGCTTCAGCAACTATCTAAAGAATTAAATTTAGATATATTTGAATAAATCAAAAGCCACCCAATTTAATCGGTGGCTTTTTGTTATTTAATTGTATAATTTATTATATCAGTGACCCTACACAAAGCATTACTACTGATAATGTCATAATTATTCCAACCAGTGGTAAAACAAATTTTAACCACTTATCATAAGTTACATCTACCATAGCTAATGATGCTAAAATTAATCCTGTTGGAGTTATTATCCCGATTAATCCCTGTCCAAACATATAGGCAGTTATTATTATATCTCTATTAACTCCAACAACATCTGCAAGTGGCGCCATTACAGGCATAGATAAAACTGCTAGTCCTGAAGATGAGTTTATAAAAAATCCTAAAACTATATAAACAAAGTACATAACCACAGAGAATACTACTCCACTCATATTTGATACGATTCCACTTAAAGAATATAGTAGTGTATCACTTATTAATCCTCCATCCATGATTATAGTAACTCCTCTAGCTAATGCTATAATCAGAGCAACTCCTAATAAATCAGCCGCACCTTGTACAAAATTTGATACATAATCGCTTTCCTTTTGATTAGCAAGTGGTACCATTATAAATGTTACAGCAAAGAATAGAGCTGTCATATCTATAAATCCCCAACCTAATTCTTTAACACCATAAATCATTATTACAAAAGATAATCCAAATATTAATAACATTATTTTTTTTCTAAAAGTAAACTTAACTAAATCTTCATCATTTTCCTCTGATAAAAATTTCTTTTCTATTTCATTTTTTTGAGCATATATCAAAGACTTAGTCGGATCTTTTTTAACCTTTTCCCCATATTTAATTATGTAGATTAAAGTTATTGCCATTGCTATTACTAAAGTTAATAGCCTTAATGGTAATCCCTGTGCAATACTAACTCCAGCTATATTTGAAGCTATTACTGTAGAAAATGGATTTATTGTAGATACCATTGTACCTATACATGACCCTAAAAATATCGTAGCAATTGCAACTATAGCATCATAACCTGCTGCTATAAATATTGGAACTACTATTGGATAAAATGCTATTGTTTCTTCAGCTAAACCAAAAGTAGTTCCCCCTAATGCCACTAATGATGCAATTATAACTATCATCCACTTTTCTTTTCCTTTTAGAGCTTTAGATAGTGCATTTATACCTGCTGTAAAGGCTCCTGTACTATTTATTACTCCTACTAATCCTCCTATTACTAAAACGAAGGCTATAATATCTATAGAATCATATAAACCTTGTATAGGAGCTTTTAAAAATGTTGTTATTGCTCCAAATATAGATGTGTCTCCTTTTTCTAAACCTTCATAAGTATTTGGAATTGCAACTGGTTTTGAAATTGATCCACTAGTAAATTGTTTTAAATTTACATTAACACCCAATTCATTAAGCGTTTCTTGAGTTCCTTTATATTCTTTAGATTCACCATTAGGTAAATCTACTATAAAGTTTGAACTATTAGGATCATAACTTAATTTGGCATATTTTCCTGAAGGAATGATATAAGTTAGTCCCATTACAATAAGCATTACAATAAGTATTACAGTGTATGCTGTTGGAAAAGAAAACTTTTTCTTGTTTTTCATATTTTTACCTCCTTTTATTTTATTAATAAAATCATAACATTTCTTCATTTATTTTGTAACTGGATTAAACATTTTCCCAATTATAAAAATATTCCCATTTTTTACAAATAAAAATAACTATCTTTAATCACAGATAGTTATTTCAAGTTAATTTTTTGATTATATATATATGTATTATTTATTAATGACTTTTCTACATTATTAGAAAATTCAAATATAGTTTTAGAGTTTGTATTCTTAGGTAAATATTTTAATCTCATCTCGTCTGAATCAACTACATTTTTTATATCTCCATAATTTATATCAGAATTTGTATCTGAATTTATTATTCTTATAGCTCCAACTAAATAATCTTTATGTAATTGTTTTTCTTTTGCATTACTCTCACTTAAGGGTACATTAAACTCACAAATATTTGATACTGTTTTAGTTTCTTTGTTAGGAGTAAATAAGTTAACTTTTATATATGTCGAAAATTCATTCTCACCTTCTACTCCAAAAGTAGTTAGACTTGAATTTTTTTCTTTATTTTTAATAAATTTTAATCCATTTGTTTTTGCAAATTCAATTGAATACTCTGTTAAATCTTTTTCTAAATTTTCTATTTGATTTTTATATTCTTCATATGTTAAATCTTGTTTAGCGGATACATCTTTCTTTCTTTCATATGATCGTTTCATATCAAACTTAATGCTTTGATCATAATAATTAAAGTTAATTGCTTTAAAGTTTTTTATCGTTTTTTTTACTTCTGTTTCATTATTTTTATTGTTATTTAACACATTTAAACATTCATCTAGACTTGTATCTTGAATACTTTTTGTTCCAACTAGTAAATCATATAAAGCTCGTACTGCAGCATCATTTTTAACTACTTTATTATCATCATTCTTGAAAATATTACCATCTACTTCAATTGTGTAGTTAGTTTTATTTGCAATCATATTTATCACTATATATTCATTTTCTATTTTTTTAAAATTTTCTCTTGTAGCTAAATTAAGTATGATTGTTTGCTTATCAGGTGTCAATTGAGGTTTAAATTCAGATAAGTCTGAGTTTATTTTTTCCATCAAATTTTGAGCTTCATCATAACTTAAAGTAGTTATTGTATCATCATCTATTTTATCTAAGTGATGACTAACATCACTCATTGTATTTTTCATTTCTTTGTTTTTTTGTGATGTACATCCTACAATATTAAGTCCTATTAAAACTGTTAAACTTAAAATCACTATTTTTATTTTCAAATCCTGCCTCCGTATCTATACTGAATATAACCATAATTTATCTACCCATTTTATAGTTATATCTTTTGTTTTCATATTTTCACATAACAATAATATCATTTTTCTTTCCTCTGTAAATAATTCATAAATTATCTCGTTAGGTTTATGTTTATCATGAATTTTATCAACTTCTATTATTCGTTCCCTAAACAGTTTTGGTAAAGTATAACTTATATTAAGTAACTGTTCTGCTACAATTACAATATTATACTTTTCTTTTTCTCCAATGTTTATATGTTCAGGTACATAGTTTTTATAGATTCTAAATACTTTATCCATTATAAAATCCGTAATCTCAACTAATTTATTATTACTCAAAACAATATTCGCCCCCTATAGTATTTATATTCATATTTAATATTGTTATTTTAATTTATACACTTATTTTAATTTTTTTAATCACTTGATTAATCATATAAAATATTTATATATTTTATATATACTAACCTAGTCACTTAAAGCTTCCAATCTATGTTTGGATTTTTCATGATCTTCATCTGCTGCTTGCTGATACCAAACTTTAGCATTTTCGTAATCTACACTTACGCCTAAACCATGTTCATACATATATCCTATATTATATTGAGCTTCTGTACACCCTTGACTAGCCGATAATTCAAACAAGTATAGAGCTTTTTTATAATCAACTTCTACCCCAATTGCATCTCTGTACATTTCTCCTAAATTATTTTGTCCTACTTCATCACCTTGACTAGCTGATTTTTTATAAAAATATATAGCTTTTTTATAATCTATTTCTACCCCTAGTCCTTTTTCATACATATACCCTAAGTTACATTGTCCTATTTCATCACCTTGACTAGCTGATTTTTTATAAAAATACATAGCCTTTTTATAATCTACATCTACCCCTAATCCTTTTTCATATATATACCCTAAGTTATTTTGAGAATTTGAATCACCTTGCTTAGCTGATTTTTCAAACCAATATATTGATTTTTTCATATCGTAAGTTTCAAAAACTATATTATTAGGTATTTTTAAATCTAAATATTCCTCAATCCCTTCAATTCCTGATTGATATAATATACCTAATATATATTGAGCGCTTGAATTACCTTGCAATGCCGATTTTTTACATAGTATAATGAACTCTTTTAGATTTGTTTCCCTATTTTTTTCACTTATACAAGTTATTGCTGATTCTAGTTGGTTTTCTGCATCTTTTTTATTATATTCATATATACCATTATCTAAATTTTTCATAGTATCTCCTTTAATACTTATTTTATAATAATTTTATTCACTTAAATACTTTGTCATTATTTAACCTACTTGTAAAGTTATTTTTGTCTGAAATTTAAAAATGACCTAATAATAGGTCACTTAATCTAAATTTTTTTAATTTAAGAAGTTTCATATAAATATATCCTTTTTATTACAGGTAGTTGTATACTATTAAGAAATAATTTCAGATACTCCACTATAAGATTTTGGTGTATTTTCTTTTATACCAATTGATGATGCAATTACAGTTATAATACTCATTAATATGAATAAAGTAAATCCTATTTTGTATCCAGCTACTCCAGCTCCATTTATTTGTATCACAAAACCTATAAATAAATTTATAATTCCACTCCCCATAAATTCTGCTGTATTTATGATACTAGTAGCCAATCCTGAGTATTCATCTTTATTCTTATATTTAACATCATTGAAAGCTTGAAGATGTGCCATATTCACGCATCCTAGTAAGAAAAATGCTATAGGCAAAAACACTATGGAAGGTCTTACATCATTAGCAATTACAATAAATATCCATATAAATAAATTTATTAAACCTCCTATTCTAACTATATTAAATTTATTACCTTTATATTTTTTAAATAACACATTCATAAGTATAGCTCCAAAGACAAGCCCATAAGTCAAAAAAGAAACTATAAATGCAGATATACTCTTACTTACATCATAAACGTCAACTATATAGCTTACTCCCCATAAACTGCTAAAAGCTGTTGTAACCCCTACTAATGAAAACATTATACAAGAGTTATATAAAGTTGATTTTGTAGATATAACAGATTTTAATCCTTGTTTTATGTTTATTTTCCCTGAAATTTCTTTATTAGTATCTACTTTAAAACCATATTCACAAGGTTTATTCCTAACAACTAAATATATACTAATTCCCGATATGATGCCTATAATACCTATTAATATAAATGAATTTCTCCACCCAAATTGATCTATTAATAATACTAGAGGAAATGTTGCAAATACTGTTCCCAAGTTACCTATCAGCGAAAATTTTGCAGAAGCTGATGCAAATTCTTCTTTTTTAAACCAATTTCCTTGAATTTTAAACATCGCAAGTAATATCACAGAGGTTCCTGTTCCTACCATTATACGAGATAAATATGCAAGTTCAATAGTTTGTATATATCCAAACAATATAGATCCCATACCTGCTATTATCATTCCTAAGCTACTAATCTTCCTTGCGCCATACTTATCTATAATAATACCTCCTGGTATTTGCATAAGTGCATATGCATAAAGTGTAAATGATGCAATATTTGATATTTCTATAGAGTTAAAACCTAATTCATTTGACAGATTATCAGAGATTACCGCTGTTGACATTCTAAGAAATAGGACTAATACAAAAGAAAGTGTGATCACCCACCATATACTCCACTTAATCTTAGAATACGTTTGCTCGTTTTTAATCATAATTACTCCCCCTACCTTTTAACATTTATATTCATTCAGGTAAATTTTATCATGTAAGTTAATTTTTTTCAATATAATGAAATTATATCTTTAAATTTCATTATAAATTCATATATATAAAATATATTTTGTTATTTAGAGAAAAATAAAAATAAGACCTTGTTTAAAACAAGGTCTTATTTTTATTCAA
>NZ_JBOFKN010000020.1:0-24127 GCF_051657365.1 Paraclostridium sp. | reverse complement strand
ATAAAAATGGAAGGAATCTTTAAATTTTCGTTTTTATTTATTTTATGTAAAGTTAATGACCTTAGAATCTTAATAAATGGATTTTAAGGTCATTTTTTCTATAGCTCTTTAGACAAAGTTTTTAAAGATAGTGATTTATCTGTATAAAATGTATTTAAATTATACAAAACCAACATATAAGTTATATCATTACTTTATACTAACTCATATATAGCAATACATATGAATTTATCTAATTTAAACATTATATAATATGTGAAATATTTATATATTTCACTACGAAATTCACTTATATTATACTATTAAATTTTCTTAATATCATAGTCTGTTTAAATATATTTAACATGTATTATTTACTTTAATTATAGGGATTTGAGTGTATTGAATGAATATAAAATATATAAATGACCAAGATTTTTTAAAATATAATTGGAAAAAAATCTTAAATTAATCTTAAATTACTTACTTAAAATAAATACACAAAATAGCCCCTACATTACCTGCATAGGCTATTTTACTTGGTTTCTACCAATATTTTTCTAGTTCTTTTTTATATTTTAAATCCTTTTGTTCCTCTAATTTATACTCCTTAATCTTATTATCTAAAGTTGTCTTGAAAAACTTATACGAAGTAGCTTTTATAGTTTCCACATCATCTCTATCAAGAGTGATCATGATAGCCTCATCAAAGGCTCTTTCCATATATTCATTTTTAAAATCAATTACCTTAAAATCCTTTTTAAAACTTCTCAAAGTTCCCCTAGTAAATACAGATTCATCAGGAACAAACACATCTGTATTAGATTGAATAGTTTCATTTGTTTCACATTTTACATATAAATTCTCTTCTTCATCTATACTAACTGCACACTCTTTTAGCTCACTTGCTTTAGATACATCATTAACGAAATTATCCTTAGTAAAATACTTTCTTTTATCCAAATCCTTAACTATAAAGTCGATAGAATCAACCTTTCTACCAATCTTATTTTCTTTAATATCTATATTAAAATACCCAGTATCATTAAGCTCTTTTATCGCTGGAAGTATAACTCTTCGCTTAAAATCACCATATAAATTATACTTTTTATCTATTTGTAGCAACTCTTTCAATTCTTCAACCTCATAATTTATAACTTGCTTAGTACCACTCCAAACTCTTAGTAAGTCATACAACCTTTGAGCATAATAGTTGTTCATTCCTAATTTGACTATTAAATTAATTGGTGTGTGTCCTTCTCTTTTGTTATAGTAATTCTGAATTAAAGAATATATCTCTTCCGTAGCTTTTACCGTAAATACATCTCTATCTTCATCATAAATAGACCCATTTATAAGACCGAATCTATGCCATTTATACTTATTCTTATCTTGTATCTTTTCAGCTATTAAAATCTCCTTAATTCTAAGAGATTCTAACAAATCACTTACTCCCTTTATAGTTCTATCTTTTTCTTTTCCTATTAAATTTCTAAACTCATCTCTGTGTACCTCACAACTTAAAATACCTTCTTTTTCTTTTTGAAATTTATATAATAAAAGCTCAAACACTCTATTTTGAACCAATGTTAAATTATATTTAGCTTTAACCAGTGCGTTGTGCTTCATCAACACTTTTATATCTTCATCCGTTCCAAATTGTTTTATTAACTCTTCTTTGTTCATTTTTCACCTCTTATATTTTGTTCATATGATAGATAGTACTATAAAAAATTAAATATGACAATTATTCATTAAGTTGTCATATTTAGACTTCCTAAATGTCATATTAAATTTCCCAAGTGTCATATTTAGTTTCCTATATGTCATAGTTACACTTCCCAAGTGTCATAATATACTTCCCTTTTGTCATAGTTTACTTCCCAAATGTCATATTTAAAGAACTCAATCCAAGTAATACCAGCAGTTACAGATATGTCTAAATACTATTAAATACTATTAAATACTTTTTTAAATACTAGTAAAGACTAGTAAAGGTCTTTTTCTGATCTAAACTACACTATAAAATAAAATATAACTCATAAAAAATATTATTATGTAATTTTAATAATTTAAATCACATTGTCTTAAGTATTCCCGATATCGTAAATTATAGACTTAATCAAAAGTTATTATATCTGTTTTAAACTTTAGTCATAATATAAATAGAGGTGTGATATATATGTAATATAAAGATATAAATATATCACGTTAACAAGGGGGAGTTAGTTATGAAAAAGTCAAATAAGTTTTCATTGCTATTTGCATTCTTTGCAGAGTTTTCACATATTTGGTGGAGTAAGCTAGGATATTATGAAGATGAACGATTAATTGCCAATAAGCATAGAGCAGGAACTATAGCACTTTACACTGGACTTGTTATAGTATTTGTATCAACTTTTGCAATTAGACTATATACAGTAGATTTATTTATAATTTATAAATTACAAATTTTGACTATAGCTCTTAGTTTTGCATTTGCAATGAATCTGTGGGCATTTTTAACTTATAAATTTGATATGGGGAATTAAATAATTATGACAAAGTTTATTAGTAATTTAAAAAAATATCGTCAATTTAATGAATTAACTCAAGAAGAATTAGCTAATAAGGTTAATGTTAGAAGAGAAACTATAGCTAGATTAGAAAATGCTAAATATAATCCTTCTCTTGAATTAGCTGTTAGAATTTCAAAAGAATTAAATACTCCTATTCAAGAATTATTCATATTTGAAATTTAAAAATATAAAAAAATATAAAATCATCAAGTCTTAAAATTTCACCTTAGGAAATAGTTAGATTTTAAATTCATATATAAACTATTCTACTATTTAATCATGATATAATTGTATTAATAAGCAAAATTATGTAGAGGTGATAAAATAATGATACAATCTATTGTCTATATTTCTTTAGTTGTTAATGACTATGATGAGGCTATTAGCTTTTATACTAAGAAACTTAAGTTTAATTTGATAGAGGATACATACCAACCAGAGCAAGATAAGCGTTGGGTTGTAATTTCCCCGCCTGGGTCAAATGGAACTTTAATACTACTTGCAAGGGCATCGAAAGAAGAACAAATTTCTTTTATAGGAAACCAAACAGGTGGTAGAGTATTCTTATTTCTTGGTACAGATGATTTTTGGAGAGACTACAATGACATGTTATTAAAAGGTATAGAATTTGTTAGGGAACCAAAAGAGCAAGATTATGGAACTGTTGCAGTATTTAAAGATTTATATGGAAACTTATGGGATTTAGTTCAATTTAGAGAAAATCATCCAATGTTTAAGCGAGTAAAGTAGCGTAAGCATATTTTTTTAAAATATAGTATTTAGAAACTTAATGCCCTTAAAATCGAAATAAATCGATTTTAAGGGCATTTTACGATAACTCTTTAAATAAGTTTTTTAGGGAACAGTATTTTAAGCATATTTAAATATTTTACTTCTATAGGGCTTATTTGTTCAACTCTATCTTTATGGCTTTATCTTTTAATAACCTCTCATCATTAATATAAGAAACAGAAATTTTGCTTATACTTTTTATCTTTTCCTCATTATGTTTATATCCATTATAATCAATAGTTCCAGTATATTTTCCAGTTTTTCTATCAACGTATGTATCTTTAACTCCACCAAAATCTACTTCATTTCCATCTTTATCGAAATAATCTAAGCAAACTTCATGGTCTACAAGTCCTTCTTTATAATAAGTATATTCTATTTTATCACCTGTTGCCTTGAAACTGTCTATCTTTATTTTTCCAACTTCACTTGTTTTAAATGTTAA
This sequence comes from Paraclostridium sp., assembly GCF_051657365.1. Lineage (NCBI taxonomy): Bacteria > Bacillati > Bacillota > Clostridia > Peptostreptococcales > Peptostreptococcaceae > Paraclostridium > Paraclostridium sp. Next base: position 20,353 of record NZ_JBOFKN010000020.1, on the reverse strand, counting down.
AGGAAGATTATTTATGCTCTTTGGTTCAGATATTTCATATTCTGCAAAACGTATATGTTTTGTCGGGATAACTTGTAAATATTTTGTATTCCTATCTGCACCTATAAACTCAAATGAGTTTGTTGCAATTCCAGTTTTTTCATCTGGACCATAACTTACATCATCTATTACATTTAGAATTTTACCTTTATCATCCATAAGTACAAATCCAGCTAGAAGTTCATTTTCTTCATTTGATTTATTTGAATCCTTTAATTCACTAGTTTGAAGAAGTATCTTATTTCCTAATGGAGAAATTATAACTTCTTTTATATCATAATTAGTTTCTCCTATTGTAAATTTCTTATTAACCTTATAAGTGTGACTATCTACGTTAGTTTTAGATTTATCTAAAATAGTAGTTATATTCCAGTTACCATCTGTATCAAAAATATTATTTATCTTTAACTCTACCTTATCATTTGCTTTTATATCTATACCACTCATATCAAATCTATAAATACCTTCTAATTTATCACTTCCTACATACTTAGATTCTGATTCTGGATTACTGTATGAATCGAATCTTTTTCCATTTATGAATAAATCAATAGATGGATGCGCAAATAAAGGATTTTCATTTACCTTATAATTTTCCTTTATATTTTTATCTGTTTTTATAGTATAAAAGACCGTCATACAACTCTTATCATAAGATATGCTATTTACTTTAAATTCTATATCCTTATCTTTAACAGATAAATTTAAACTATTAGAAGTCTTCTCTAGTTCACGTTTATCACCTTTAAACCTAGAATTTGTATTGTTATCAAAATATTTCACTATATTTTTCACTATAGGTATAGAATCTGCTAGTGAAGGATTTATAACACCCATCACTCCACCTCCAACAACTAATGTTGTTATTGATGCAAGCATTACATTTTTGTACTTTCTTAAATTCTTTTGCTTTCTTGCTTTTGATATAGCATTATTAGTTATAGAGTCTATGTTATCTGGAATTTTTATTTCATCATATTTACTCATTATAATTCCTCCTTCAATAAATCATGTAATTTTTTCTTTCCTCGCCTTATATATGACTTTACTGTATTTTCATTGCAATCCATTATTTTAGATATTTGACTTACTGTTAAATCCTGAAAATATTGTAGTATTATAGGTGTCTTATACTTTTCCTCTAATACATCTATTGCATCATATAAATCTATTTTTTCCTCTATACTTGAATATTCTATTTCACCTATGTAATCTTCTACTTCAACATCTTTAAACCTATTTACGTGTCTATTTTTCACATGTACATTATTTATAAGTATTCTCGTTATCCAAGTTTTAAAATAACTTGAATCTTTGAGTTTATCTATATTTAAATAGGCCTTATACACTGTTTCTTGATAAATATCCAATGCATCGTGCTCATTTTTTGTATAAATAAATGCCATTTTATAAAGGTATTCTTTATATATATTTATAAGCTCTTCAAAAGCTTTATCTGAACCTTTTTTAGCTGCACTTATTAAATCTATTTCTTCTGTTAATTTACTTTTTTTACTAAAAAGCCTCACTCTTTTTAGTACTATATTTTCTGTCATATTGTCCTCCCTATAATCATGATTACGTATATTAGATTCAGTAGATATTCATTTAGTTGCATATTTTTTACAATTTTTTTAGTTTATATTGAATATTTAACTACAAAAAACTAAAAAAGCTATTCTTAAATGTGAGAATAGCTTTATATTTTCCATTTTTCAACTTACCTTCAACAGTTTTAAATACAACCTTTTCTGATATTATGTATTTGATATATATTATATCATCTAGTGAGTCTTTCTTTTTACCATGAAAATCTATATAACTATACTTATAACCATTCATATTAAATATATATTCATTATAAATTTAATAATAAAATTAAAGCCCGCAGTTCCTAAAAAATGGCACTACCGGCTTTTTTACAACTCATCAAAAATTGCATCAGTTTCAATCCCTTGTAATATATACACTTACTCATATTTTAACAATAAGTATAAACTTTTACAGCTTAATAGGCTTTATTTCTTAATTAGTTATATATTTAAGCTATTAATGCTCTTAAAATAGAACTAAATAGATTTTAAGGTGATTTTTACTAGTACCATTTAAACAAGTTTTTAAGAACTAGTTATTTTAAATTATGTTTATTGATCTTCTGTTAAACAAATCAAATAGTGTTATACTAATATAAAAAATATTTTGAAAGTTAAAGTTGTAGGGGGGATTGGGTTATGGATATTTCTGTGGAAGTAAAAAAATACTATTCAGATTATGATGAAGATAGTAGATTAGTTAAAGATAAGGCTCATAGCGTTGAGTTTCTAACAACAACAAGGTACCTTGATAAGTTCATAAAATCTAATCATAAAATTTTAGAAGTTGGTGCGGCAACAGGTAGATATTCATTTAATTATGCAAAAAAAGGTTGTGATGTAACTGCATTAGAATTATGTGAAAAGCATGTAGAGATAATGAAGGAAAAGTCTTTAAAAAATTCAATAGAAATAAATCCTATTCAAGGAAATGCGCTAGATTTAGGTGAATTTAAAGATAACTCTTTTGATATAGTTTTATGCTTAGGACCTATATACCATCTTACATCAGAATATGATAGAAATAAATGTATCGAGGAATGCTCAAGAGTATTAAAATCAAATGGTATTTTAGCTATAGCTTATGCAAATCAATTGGCTCAGTTAGTGAAAATGGTTAATAGGGACAAAGATTTTATTAATGACACTGGATTAGAAAGAATAGTTGAAAAAGGTTGTGAATTTGGAGATGAGAATGACTTTTTCTACTTCTCTAATTTTAAAGAAATCGAAAATCTAATGAAATCTAATAATTTCGATAAATTGCATCATCTAGGAACTGATGGTTTATCTGATATGTTAAGAAGTATAGTAAATCAATTTAATGATGATGAATTTAAAAAGTGGCTAAATTATCACTTTAAATCTTGCGAAGATGAAAGTATTATAGGATATAGTATGCATGGATTATACATCGGTAAAAAACCAACTATTCAATAATATAAATTAACACCCTTAAAATTGAAATAAATGGATTTTAAGGGCTTTTTTATAAGCATCCACTTCTTCTCCATCTCCAGATATTGTATTAGGTATATAACCATAATTAAGTGTGTATATATGGTCATACTCTGAGTGTTTGCGTCCCAAAGGTCTATCTATTATATCTTAACCATATCCAAAATTCCACTTTAAAGACTAGTTAAAATACTCCTGATTCTAAAATTGTAAATGATAAATTTTCACAATTAATCTCTGCATTACATCCATAAGGGATAATAAACATAGGTGCAGTATGACCAAAATTTAGATTATAAAGTATTGGTATATCTAAGTTTAATTCATCCCTAATAACTTTTAAAATTACATCCTTATATTCTTCATAGTATTTATTTGAGTATGGTTTACCAAATATAATCCCATTAATCGAATTTAAAATTCCTAGAGACCCATAGTTTCTTAACCAATACTCTATATATTTAGGCTCTGGAATATCTTCTGATGTTTCAAAAAATAAAATTGAATTTTCCCATACCTCTTTTAATGGCCAAATGTCTGTACCCTTAGCCATTTCTAAAACTTCAATACATCCACCTATTAAATTTCCAGTTACGATGCCCTGTCCTTGAAGCAATTCATATCCATTATTTTCATTCATTTTTCTTTGTGTATATTTATTAGTTTCAATCCACGGTATATACTCACTAGTCCATTTATCAGAAGAATAAATTTTGCCTATTGTGTCATTCTTAAATAAAACTTTATCAATCCAGTTAAATGTATATTCATGCATCTTGACATTTTCAGCAAATTCTCCTAGTATTGATGGTCCATAAAAACTTGATAAACCTGCTTTTAAGCATATTAAGTGAGTTATTGTTGTATCAGAATATCCCATAAATATTTTAGGATTCTCTTTAATGACTTTAAAATCTATATACGGTAGAATCCTAATACTTTCATCTCCACCAATACAAGAGAATATCGCTTTAATTGATTTATCTTTAAAGGCATTCATTAAATCTTCAGCTCTTTTCTTAGGGTTTTCATATATGAATTGGCTTCCTTTAAGTGTATAATCCATTTCTATAACATTTAATCCAAAATCTTTTTCTAATCTTTCTTTTCCTAAGTTATATCTCCATAAAATATCTTTATCTCCTGCACCGCCCCATGATAAACTTACAGTTGCAACATTATCTCCTATGTTTAGAGCCTTAGGTTTTGTTAATTTCATAAAGCATACCATTCCCCTCATTTTAATTTATAATAAATAGTATTAGATTTTATACAAAATAACTACAATAATTTAATTAGTTCTAAAATTTCACATTAAACAAGTTTTTAGGGAATAACATTTTTAAGAATGATCATTAAAACAGCTGTTTTAGTGTAAAATTGCTAAATAAATATTATTTTAATATTATATAGATAAATAGAAATTTATGGGGGTGTATTAATGGAAATGATTGATATTTATAACGAATTAGGTCAAAAATGTGGTAAGACTGAGGAAAAATACGAGACTCATAGAAAAGGACTTATTCATAAAGGGGTATGTGTATGGATTGTTAATTCTAATGATGAGATATTACTACAAACTCGAAATAGTCAAGTTATGTTCCCAAATATGATGGATATTTCGTTTTCAGGGCATATACAAGCTGGTGAAACATCTTTAGAAGCAGCTATACGAGAAGGAAAAGAAGAACTTGGCATTGATTTAGAAATAGATAAACTCCAATATCTCTTTTCGTGTCGAGAGTATGGAGAGGTTGATGGATATTTTGAAAATGAAATAGATGACGTGTTCCTTTATAGAACTGATATTCTTTTAGATGATTATTATTTCTACGATAATGAAGTGAAAGAGGTATCGTATGTTTCACTTGAGAAATTCAAGATAATGGTAGAAACACATTCCCCTATGCTTATGCCTTACAAAACACATTATATTTTTTTACTAACAGCCTTGGGTAGGTGGTAAATATATTTAGGAGGATATTAAATGTCAATTAAATTGTTAAAGTTAGATAAACGATATGTAAATGATGTAGGGGACTTATTGGCAGATTCGTTTATTGACAATCCTTTAATGCTATATTTTTTTCCTGACGAATCCATAAGAAAAAAAATACTACCTAACATGTACAGAAGTGTTGCTAATATAACAATGACTATTGGAACTGTTTATGCAACATCCGAAAATCTTGAAGGTGTGATAGGTGTTATAGATAATAGGAAAAGATTATTTAATTTAAATATGATGAGAGCTATTGTAAAATCATTATTTATAAATTTACCAGCTTTAAAGTATATTTCTTTAATTGATATTATAAAAAAATCTAAAAATATCTCTATGGATAATTACCCTAATAATATAGATAAATGCTTTTATATAGAAATGGTTGCTGTTGACAGAAGATATAGAGGACAAAAATATATGAGTAAATTAATTAGATCTGTATTACAAGAGGCGAAAAATACTAATTTACATTGTATTTTACAAACTGAAACAGAAGAAAATGTTATGAAATATGAACATTTAGGGTTTAAATTATATAATAAGATTGAATCAATTCCAGAGGAACTTTATCATTATGTATTGATTTATAATCCTTATGATGATGTATAGTCTTATTAAATTCATATTTTAAAATGTCAAAAATAATAACTTTATTTAAAATTTGTGTTACATATTTTAGATAAGGTCTTTTTCCTACTATTCTTGGAATAAGTTTTTAAAACTAGTTTGATATAATAAACATATTAATTTAATTATAGGAGGAATTTATGAATAATATAATTTTAAATAAAGTTGCAAAAACTTTAAACAGTTCAGGTTGCCTTTGGGCAGTTGGCGGCTCTACTTTATTAAATCAGTATGGATTATTAAATGATCCAAAAGACATTGATATATTGATAGATCCAAAAGATGAAAACAGGATAAAATTATCGATGAACAAAATAGGAAATCTTATCGATATAAAGAAAAATGATGAATTTAAATCAAATAAATTTTTTAGATATGATATAAATGGAATTGTAGTTGAATTTATCGGTGGATTTAAAATATGCTTTGATGAAAATAAATTATATGAAGTAATTTTTGATGATAAATCAATAGTTTCTAGTATAAATAAAGATTGTGTAAAAATTAATCTTATGTCACTTGAAGATTGGTTTGTTATCTATAAAGTTATGAATGATCCAAAATGTAGACTCCCTTTGATAATGGAATATTTTAAAGATAATGGAGTAAAATATAAGTCTATTTTATATCGTAATCTAACATTACAAATTCCTATTGAAGTCAAAAATAGTATAGAATTATTATTAAATATATAACAATTAACACTCGCTAAAATTTAACCTTAAAGACTAGTTATGTATTTGAGATAAAGTTAAAGCCCTTTAAATCCAAATAAATGGATTTAAAGGGCTTTTTTACTAGTACCATTTAACCAAGTTTTTAGATAATAGTATTTTCAAAATAATTGCCACGAAAACATCTTTTATTGTGAACACACTTAAATTAAAAGTTCTGCTATGATTTAGTTAGAAAATGTTTCAAGATGAATGATAAAAATGCTAGGGGGAGAATTATGTTTGAGATTATAGAAATACATGATATTGAGGTTAAGTCTACCGTTACTGATTGTATATTAAGAAAACTTCCTGAGTGGTTTGGTATTGAAGAGGCTATAGTTGAATATGTAGAAGGTGTAAAAGATACTAAATTTTATGTAGCTTATGACTTAGAGAAACCTATTGGGTTTATAAGTATAAAGCATAATAATGAGTACACATCAGAAATATATGTCATAGGAGTATTAAAAGAATATCAAGGTAAGCATGTAGGAAAATCATTAGTTGAGATTGCTAATAGCACATTAGCCAATATGGGTAGTAAATTTCTTCAGGTTAAAACACTAGGCCCATCAAATCCAAATAAGTACTATGCAGATACAAGGAAGTTCTATCAAAGTGTCGGTTTTTACCCATTGGAAGAAATAAAAGAGCTTTGGGATGAAATAACTATATGTTTAATAATGATAAAAAATATTTAATTAAAAAATATTTATAAACTTTTAATGAACCGTTCAAAAAAACATATGATTTTATGTGTAGTTTTTTATATTAAAACAATAAGTCTTAAAATTTCCGTTTAAGGACTAGTTATGTATTTCGAATAAAGTTAATGCCCTTAAAATCCAAACAAATGGATTTTAAGGGCATTTTAACTAGTACTATTTAAACAAGTTTTTAGAGACTAGTTAAATTTATTTCCATTTCAATAATTGAATTATCATATTTATCAATATTTTCAACTGAAATTTTATTAACGATAGTATTGAATTTATTTTTGATATTTTTAATGCTTTCGTATGCTGATTCTAACTCTTCATTACTTTTAAAACATCCTAAAGTTATATGAGGTTTAAAATCTATATAATCCAACCATGACGGTTTGTATATTTCTAAAATTCCATTATATAGATTCTTATGAATTACTTTTAGTTTTTCTTCTCCATCTACTACATCTAAAAATAAATAATGCCCTGTATCATTTGAAACTTTAATTATATTTTGTAATGTTAATTCAAAAGGATTTGTATTACTTAATTCATAGATTATATGCTTTTGTAATTCCTGTGATGATATACAACTTTCAAATGGAAAAACTAATGTTATATGAGGTTGTACTTTTTCAAATAGTGGATCATATTGTTTTTTTATTTTGTTTATAATTTCAATATTATTAAATTTAGGAAATACCATTATGCATCTATTTTTCATAAAATCACCTCTCCCCTTTTAATCTTTATGTTATATATTTAATTAATAAAAGAAAAGCAAATTTTAAAACTCTCTTCTAAATTTAACTTTAAACACCTAACTAATACTCTTTAAACAAGTTTTTAGACGCACTCAATGCTGGATTTGATAGGCTATATTTATGTACTGATCATATAGGATATTACGAGCACTACGATTTCAACCACATAGGTACGGGGTATCACCCTTGGGGAGATGAATCTCGTATCTATGCAGCAGACTTATCTAAATAAATTTTTTTACAACCATAATTTTTAAAACTCACGATGCCGTGAAAAGTTAACCTATATTTATTATTCAATCTTTCACTTCACCGTGAGTTACGTATACCAATAACCCTAACCCTAACTATATCTATAAAAATAAATGATCAATTTAGTTTTTTAGTCTGGCATTATAGTTTATAGCGTTTCTTGAGCAACGTGCTGGCGAAACATTTAAACTATCTTCCTATTATTTATTCAATTAGACCTAAACCATAAATACACTAAATATTAAATGTATTTTTAAGAACTAGCTAAATATTTTTAAACACCTGTGGTTCATCTGCTATAAATTCAATTTTTCCGCATTCAACACAAACATAACAAGAAACACTACTTCTTTTTTCAAGCTCAAGAATCCCTTTTTTCTTATACCACAGATACGGCATTATTCCCGCCATTCCAGTACCAAAATTTACTTTCTTCATTTCAATTTTACATATTTTACATTCCATCAATTCTATTTCTCCTTATTAAAAATATATTTAATAGAATATCAAATATATAAATTCATTTTCAAAGTTTGGACTAAATCATATAATTTTTGAACTAAAATATAGCTAGCCTTAAAATTCCACTTTAAATACTAGTTACATATTTAGAACAAAGTTAATGCCATTAGAATCCCCCAAAATGGATTCTAATGGCATTTCTACTAGATATCTTTAACTAAGTTTTTTAATAATAGTTAATTTAAAATAATTCTTTTCTCTTATACAATTTATATCCAAGTATTATTATTGGAACTATAATTATATATCTAAATATCTCAACATAAATTGTATTGTTAATTTCTACTCCATTAATAGAAATCATACTATTTCTATTAAATATTCCATAAATACAAACTAGCAAAAATAATAGGTATTTTTTATGTTTTGATTTGTAATACTGTTTTGCAGAATATAAACCAAGTCCTAAAATCGTCAAGAACATTACAATATCACCTATTGAAAATTGCATCAATTTCACTCCCTTCTAAAAATATTTTACCCTTACTTAAAGTTTAGCAATAAATATAAGCTTTCACACCTAAATTTGATTTAGTCTTTGAATTTCTTTTTTAAGCCTAGATATAATATAGATAAATAGGAAGTTATGGGGGGGATATTAAGATGATGACCATATTAAGTATAGCAATGATAGTCTTGGGATTTTATTTTTTAATAATAGGGTCGTTGGTAATATTAAATATAATATCAGAAAGAAGATTTCTTATTTTAACGACTTTATTTTGTATTTTTAATATGTTTATAGACTTTAAAAATAAAAATCAAGCGAATAGTTAAAATAAATAAAAAGGTAAATTCCAATTTACTGAGTGGATTAAATGAACAATATTAATATATTGAAAATATAAAGGGATCAAATCAATAAGCTCCTATTTTTAGGTACAATTTATCAATACTAGAACAACAAGTATTAAAATTTCCGTTTAGGGGCTAGTTATATATCTCGAATAAAGTTAATGACCTTAGAATCTAAATAAATGGATTCTAAGGTCATTTTTACTAGCACTCTTTAAATAAGTTTTTAGATATTAGTTAATTTAGAGGTAGAGCTAGAATTCTGAATTTTCCTGATTCTATTTCTAATATTTTATTTGATTTATTTTATATTCAACAAATGAAACAATACCTTTTTCATCTATAATCTTTTCAAAACTAGAATATCTTTTTTTATCAGTATCATATTTTAGAATTGGAATATTGTTACTAATAATTGTTGCCCCATCTAAGTAGTAATGATTTTCTCCATCCCAAAATACTTTGTGGTAGTTTTCATCTCCTGATATTTCTGAAGTATGAGTATGCCCTGCAATAATATCTTTATAGAATTTACCTATTGTTGGGGGATATTTCCATATAAACATTTCATCAGATGTTTCAACATTCCAATAATGATTAACATCTTCATTTATACCTGCATGTACATAAATTTGTTCTTCAGTTTCATAGTAATAAGGCAATCCTTTAAGCCATGTAATCAAATTTTTATGTTTTACTTTTATTAACTCAGTTACATATTTGTATATCATCATACTTTTTAAAAGTCCATCAGACTCATTTTCAACTTTTAATATAATAACTTTATATTCATCTTCTGTTATATATTTATTTATTTATCTCTGAAACCTCTCCTATAGGATACATAGCATCTAAATCATCTAAAAACATATCTTCATGATTTCCTATCAATGGGATAACTTGATTAGGGAATTTTTCTGATAACTCTTTAATAAAATAAAGAGTCTCACAGCTTTTATCCCCTCTGTCAATATAATCCCCTAGTAATATTAGTTTATTGTTTTTTTCTTTTAAATCTACATTCTTTAAAGTACTTTTAAAAATATCCAGATGCCCATGTATATCACTCATTGCATAAATTAAAGACATAACAATCCTCTCTTTTTTTAAAATATTATATACATCTCGAAAAATATGTAATTAAATATGATTTTTAAAAAGTTCTATGTATTCATATTACTTTTCAGTTTTCCAAAGTTGTTTAAATCCAGCAATAGCTTTAATTAAGTAAGGATAAGTTACTCCTCTTTCTTCTTGATTTCCATCAAAATAGCGACTATCAAATTTTCTTTTTAGCCATATATGAATCTCTGAGTTTTGAGGAATTCTTTTCATGACTTCATCTAATTCTATTTGAGGAATCTCCTCATCTATTACTTTTCTAAATTCTTTTATATCAATTCTATCAAAATTTAATTTTATAAATTCTAGATAATCTTTATCATATATAAATTTTTGCATAAAAACGCTCCTTATATTTAATTATTTTTTAATATTTTTATTTTTATTTTTATTTTATTTTTCTATAAAAAGCTAAATTAGCACTATTTTTGCCTGCAAATTCAACGTTATCTATTTCTGTACTTTCTACTTTATTATAAAACAATCTTCCCATTGATAGCCTACTACGTTTAGAAAAATCAATCCATACGTCTCCAAATAAAGATGGTAAACTGAACTCTTCTGAAACATTTAGTTTGCTTATTTTTTCTCTTACCATATCTAGTGTAACGTTATGCTCTTGAGGGATAGGCAACTTAGATATAACGAAATCTGTAAGAGTCTGTCCACTTTCTTTTGCAAGTTCATTGATTTGATCATATTGATCTTTTGTAAGATTAACGCTTATTTTAAATTTTTTATTATTCATAGCTACCTCCTGTAAACATTCATTTGTTTTATTTTGTATTCCTATTAATAACGCTCTTATTAATAGGAGTGTTATTAATTATATTCTAACCTATTGATTTTAATAAGTCAATAGGTTAGAATACAATTAATAAATAAATTATTGTAGATACTAACTAATCTTAAAATTTTACTTTAATGACTAGTTATATATTTCGAACAAAGTTAATGACCTTAGAATAAAAAAATGGATTCTAAGGTCATTTTTACTAGTACTCTTTATACAAATTTTTAAAGTATTATTTAAACTTTCATATTTCACTTTTATGTAAAATTATTCCAATAATATGTTAAAATAAATTTGAGTTTATTAAATAATATCTGAGAGGTGAAATTATGGACATTTTATATACTCTAGGAAGTTTTACAAGTTTTTTAGGTGTAATTTTTCTATTAATTGGTTTTAAAAAGGACTTTATTCGTTTAAATTCAATTCAAAAAACAGGAATTATCTTAACTTTTATAGGAGTTGCAATTCCTTTTTTAATTAGTTTTGTTGATGGCTTTTTAGCAAGTGTATAATTCTACTTGTTAAAAAATCATTAATAAAACAACTAGCCTTAAAGTTTTACTTTAAGGCCAAGTTATGTATTTTGAATAAAGTTAATGCTCTTAGAATCCAAATAAATGGATTTTAAGGGCATTTTTACTATATATCTTTAAACAAGTTTTTAGGGAATAGTATTTTAATATAATCTCACCTATTCACTTCCATATATTTTCAAAAAGTAGAACAAAAGAAGTAATCAAAGATAAAAATTTTTTCTTTTTATAACTGTTAATCTCTTAAATGTAGTAAAGTTATTAGGCTAATATAATCTTACGATATGGTCAATTGAATATGCTTTTAGTTAGGTAGATCTGTTTGTGAAACACTACACTCTTATCCATCTATTAACAAAAGCATTTTTCAAATATTCATCCTTACCTAAATAATCCATAAGCACTATCTTTAAATACTCTGGTCTATATCTTTCATCTATATTATTTGATAAATCTTTGTAACCTGTTCCTCTTTGCAAATAATCTGATGTAGCAACGCTATAATACTTTTCAGACTCTAACTCTTCACCATTTATAATTATTTTTCCAATACTCTCTCCATCATGTTCAATTATACCACCTGAAATATGAAGTCTACCTAAAAAACTACCTCTAAAGCCAGAACCACGACCATCAAGATAACATGTTTGTGAATCTAAAGATTGTTGCAGTGCATTTTTTATGTACTTTCCTTGGATTTTCATATAAGTTGGATTTAATGGTGATGGACATATTTCAATTAATTTTTTTAATGATACATCACCTTTTACAACTCCACTATTCATAATACCGCTATTTATTAATCCAATATCTGAATCAAATATATCTTTAATTGCATCTGCTAATAAGTTTGTTATTGGATTTTCCTCTACAACATCATGCCACATATCTTTATTTATACTATATAAAGGTTTACTTAAATTAGCATTAGCTATTTTTTTACTATTTTCTATAATATCTAGTATACTTTTATCTTTTTCTATATTTTCAATATTTACATTTACGCCCTTGAAATTACTTACTTGCCCATCATAATCAAATTCTAATATACCTAAATGTTCTCCATAACAACCAGATATATGAATAGCAGTATTTTTCACTACCAATGGTTTTTCCATTAATTTATGAGTATGTCCACTAATTATAATATCTACTTCATCAATTGTATTGGCTATATCTTCATCTTCAATAAGACCCAAGTGTGAAAGTAATATACATACATCATATTTTCCTTTATTTTCACTTATTTCTTTTAATATTTCTTCTTTATAGTCTAAAGGATCCATATCAAATAAATTAAAGAAATCACCATAATCTGGTGATGTTCCTATAATTAAAAATCTAACTCTTGATTTATTAATTATAATACTTCTTTTTACCCCTCTTATACTTCGATGATTTTTATGAACTAAGTTGCACGATAGAAATGGTAAATTTGTATTGTTTGTCATAGCTTCTAATATTTCTAGTCCTGCAAATCCTTCATTATTTCCTATTGCAATAGCTTCATATCCCACTTCTAACAATAATTTTCCTCCAGCTATTCCTTTTGTTCCTTCAAGCATAATATCTTTAAAATCATGAAAATCCCCTGCATCTAGTATCAATGTGTTTTCATCTTTTAGCTCTTTTATTTTTGTACTTATTTTAGAAAAATTTTCAAAGTTACTATGAATATCATTAGTATGTAATATTTTAAATCTCATATGTTAACCTCCCATTTTTAAAAATTAGTAAATACAGTATATAAGTATTGCTTTAGTAGCCTAAGTTTACAAGTTCTCTAATACTATAAATTCTTATACTAATCAGATATTCTCTACTAAATGATTATTTTCCTTTACATAAATTTTATATCTATATGATATAAAAAGTACCCAATTGGTATTACTCACGTTGAACAAACATTGGTGTAATTTTGAAGAAAAAATGCAGATTACCCTTTAGAATGACCACGAAAACATAAGCTTAATTTAACAAGTCTTAAAATTTCCGTTTAGGTACTAGTTACATATTTCGAATAAAGTTAAAGCCCTTAAAATCTAAATAAATGGATTTTAAGGGTTTTTTTACTACTTCTCTTTAAACAAATTCTTAGGGAATAGTATTTTTCATAAACGATTATCAAAATAGAAATTTTTATTATTAGATTACTTTTTTTAACATAAAATTATATATAATTTGCACAAGGGGGGATGCGTTTGAAACTATGGAATAGAAACTTTTTTTTGTTATGGCAAGGTCAATTAGTATCTGTTTTTGGTGATGCATTGTATTCAATGGCTTTAGGCTTTTGGGTGTTACAAGAAACTGGTTCAACTACTATTATGGGGAGTATTATGGCTTTAGTTACAATACCTAGAATAATATTAGGTCCTATTGCAGGTGTTATAGTAGATCGATATGATAGGAAAAAGTTAATTATACTTGGAGATTTAATAAGAGGCTTCGGAATGTTATTCGTTGCTATATTAGCACTAAATGGATTATTAAAAATATGGATGGTAATGCTAATGGGTGTGCTACTTGGTATATGTTCATCTTTCTTTAATCCGTCAATACAATCTGTACTTCCAGAAATAGTACCCAATGATAAATTAGTTAAGGCAAACTCATCATATCAAATGGCAACGACAGGAGCAGATATAGTTGGTCTATCTATAGGTGGTTTTTTATATACACTTATCGGAGCACCTTTAATGTTTTTAATTAATTCAATATCATACCTATTTTCAGCATTTACTGAAGGTTTTATTAAAATCCCTAAAATAGAAAGAAAAAATTTAAATATAACTTTTAAAGAAGATTTTATGGAAGGCATAAAATTTATATTAACTTTTAAAGGTTTAGTTAGAAGTTTAATTATGGCTTTTTTTATAAATTTTTTATTTGGAATGATACGAGTTTTAATAATACCTTGGTTTTTATCTAACCCTTCTCTTGGAATGAGTAAGTATGGTATCTTAAATGGATTTCAAAGCTTAGGATTTTTAATAGGTACATTGGTATTATCATTCATAAATATTAAGTCAAATCATAAATATAGTGTTTATATTTTTTCAATAATAACCTTTGTATCACTTATAGGGTTTGGGGCATTTATCAATAACTTCATAATAATATTATTATGTTTTACTACTGCATTTGGATTTATGTTTGTATTTAATACACTTGCAAACTCAACTATAATGGAACTAACACCATCAGATAAAAGAGGTAAGGTTTTTGCCACTATAGGTACCTTAGCAATGGCTATTTCTCCTCTTGGAAATTTTGTTGGTGGTGTATTAGGTGAATTTATGAACCCTAGAACTGTTATTATAGGAGGCACAGTAATATCACTTATAGTTATATGTAGTATCGTTGTAAACCAAGATGTAAAAAAGTTTTTAAATTATGATATTGCAAACGAAAAAATGAATACTTAGATAATAACTATATATTAAAAAGCAACTAGACTTAAAGTTTCACTTTAAAGACTAGTTATGGATTTTAGATAAAGTTAAAGCCCTTAAAATCTAAATAAATGGATTTTAAGGGCTTTTTTACTACTAACCTTTAAACAAGTTTTTAAAGTATAATACATTAGTTTTTACATTTCACTCCCAAATAAACCCATCTTAATCCAATTTCGATACTTTTTATTTGAATTTTTATATAATTTGAACTAGTCTTTAAAAATTTAATAATTTGAATTTTATATCTAATTTCAAGAATATAAAAATTATATATATAGCTTTATTAGGTTAATAAGGACAAGACAAAATACATTTTAATCTGAAAATATACAAGACCCAAATGTTTTATATCAAAAAGGAGTTGAAAGTGGAGCTATAGATTCATCTGAGGTTAGTCAAGAAAATTGGCAAGATCAAGAAAAAGACCTTAGAAAAAATTACAACACTGCAATAGCACAAGGTATATTAAAAGATATTTCATATAATAAATGGTTAGAGTTAAATAATTATGGACAATTTCCAAAAATGAATTCAGAATTATTTGATGAAATCGTTATTAAACCTTCATCTAGAAGATAAAAAAGAAGTACTAGCAACAACATTCCTATATTATCAGGAGATATATTAATTACTAATTCAACAAGCTCTTATGGAGTAGCGGGTCATGCAGCTATAGCCAATGGAAATGGATATGTTTTAGATATGCCTGGATATGGTGATTTAAACGATAACAATAGACAGAGTTCAGCTAGTAATTGGTTAAGTTACTATAAAAAAGGTTGGATAAAAATCTATAGACTTAAAAATAGAGGTTTAGCAAGACAAATTGGACGTTATGCTGATAGACATTATTATTCAACTAATGGAAGTGCAACTAAAAACATTCATATTCCATATAGATTATCTCCACATTTATACGATATGAGTACTGCATATTGTTCAAAGCTCGTGTATTGTGCTTACTGGTATGGTTCAGGTTCATTACCTGTAATGAAGCGTACTTCAGGATATGTTACTCCTAGAGGATTAGTTGACTGTTTTACAAGCGCTTATATGCCTTCTCGTATAAGCTAATAATAATTAGGAGATATCATATGAATATAAATTTTATAAAATTCAGAAGAATAATATATGTAATAATTATTACCATAGTTATTTGCATAACTAGTTTTTATATTATTAGGCATAGAGCTTTTAATAATATTTATAAATATATACATGCTCAAAATTTAGATACTAAAATAGTCCAAATTAAAAAAGGATCCTATTTTTTAAAAAGTTTAGAAAGTGCAGACTTTTTTTTAGAGTGTAAAATTAAGGATAAACCAGAAAAAAATAAATATTATTTTTTATGTAATGGTATAAATAAAAAAGTAACTGTAATAGAAGTTTCTTCAGATGGTTTATTTAATAAAAATCCTGATTTAAAATAGGTGGAACAATGACATACGTGTAAAAATAGAACGCTTAATTTCGAACATATTGAAATAACTTGTCTATAGCGATTTTTTTATTTTTATAAATTCTATAAAATTTACATATAAATTAATGTTCGATTACTCAAATCTTAGAAGATTTGAGTAATCGATTATAGACTAGCGTTTAGAGATTAAATAAAGTTAAAGCCGTTAGAATCGAATTAAATGGATTTTAAGGGCTTTTTTACTAGTTATCTTTAAATGTGTTTTTTTGGTATAATACACTGTTTTTTTACATTTCACTCCCCAATAAACCTATCTTAATCCACCTTCAATACTTTTTATTTGAATTTTTATATAATTTTCACTAGTCTTTAAAAATTTAATAATGTATATATTATTAATCAAAAATACATATAATGGTTAATTCGAGGTAAATTAAATGAGAATTATAAATAGTATTAATATGCCAAAAATCAAACCTAATAATAAAAAACATCTTATAATAATTTTAATATTATTAGGTTTGATTTTTGGCAGTTTCTTTGTAATATTATGCATTTCTAAATATTTATAAATATTTAGAAATGCATAATATTACAAAAAATGAAATTATAAATGAAGATAAAAACTGGACTCTTTTATATGGAGGTGATGGAAGTTTTTTATTAAGTTGTAATATAAAAGGAAAACCTCAAAATAATATCTACGCCCTTTCCTGTAATGGAATAGATAACAAAGTAACTGTAACTATAACCTACTCAACTGGTGGTTTTAAAGAAAATGCAGATTTAGATAAAGATTAAAAAGGTAAGTATCCTTAAAATTTCCGTTTAAGGACTAGTTATGTATTTTGAATAAAGTTAATGCTCTTAGAATCCAAATAAATTGATTCTACGTGCATTTTTACTACTTCTCTTTAAACAAGTTTTTAAGGAACAGTTTGTATTATAAATATCTAAAAAACATCTATTTTAGTGTACATTTTGTTAATCTCTAAATTTTGATATAATATGGACAAATAGGAATTTGGAGGGGTAAAGATATGAAAAATAAAAATATAAGTTATACAGGATTAGGTATATGCTTAGGTACTGCTTTAGGTTTAGTATTTGATAATTTAGCTATCTACTTATCTATTGGTTTAGCTATTGGAGCAGGATTAGATAGTGGAAAAAATAAATAAAAGTAAATTCCAATTTACTGAATAGAATAAATGAACAATATTAAAATAACTAGCCTTAAAATTTAGGTTTAGGGTATAGTTAAAATAAAAAAGAGTGTATCTATTGAAATTACTACATTTCATCAGATACACTCTTTTTTATTTTTTATGTAATTGTTCAAACCTTATTTTCTAAAGTTTGGAATTTCCAACTTTTGTTAATTGTTTTTTTCAAACACTTTATTTTTTTAAGTATTTTATAGCTTTAGGGCAGTAAATACTTAAATATCCTGTGATAATAAATATATTGATTACCAAGAATAAAACCATTAATGCTCCTCCTAATTCTCCTAAACAAAAGGCACTTATGAAAAAGCATATAATCCATATTATTGTATTTGTAAAAACACCTCTCACTCTTAATAATTCACTTATTAAGAACATAAAAGGAGTTGCTCCTAATACCCCTACTATAAATCTAAACATTATTTTAATTTCCAATTTAATCCCTCATATCGTATAAATTAAACTTATCTAGTTTCACTTATACGTGAATTTTACCAATACATTTCAATATTTTTTTGATGCTCTATATCCTCTTTCTCCTCAATTTTACACTCAACAATCTTATTATCTAAAGTAACCTTGAAAAACTTGTATGACGTGGCTTTAATAGTCTCTACATCATCTCTATCAAGAGTTACCATAACTGCATCATTAAAGGCTTTTTCCATATATTTGTTTTTAAAATCAATTCCTTTAAAGTCTAATTTAAAACTTCTTAAAGTACCTTTGGTAAACAGTATTTCATCAGGAACAAAATACTCAAAATCACAGTCCTTTTGATTTTGGAATTCATCCAAAGGACTAAACTTAGCTTTAAATACTACCTCTTCTTTGTCATTACTAATAATATCATCCTTGGTAAAATACTTTCGCTTGTCCAAATCTTTTACAATAAAGTCTATAGACTCAATATTTCTACCTTTTTTATTTTCTTCATAACTTATTTCAAAATATCCAGTAGAGTTTAATTCATCTATTGCAGGTATTAGCACCCTTTTTCTTAGTTCTGAATACTTTGGGTACTTATTTTCTAAAATTAAAAGTTCCCTAAGCTCACTAACCTTATAATTAATACTATCCTTTGAACTGCTCCATAGCCTAAGCAACTCATAAAACCTTTGTGTATATGAATTCTTTAAGGTTAACCAAATATTTAAATTTACAGGAGTATATCCTTCTTTCAAGTAATCATGTAATAATATATAAATACGTTCAGATGCCTCTATTCTAAAAGTATCTGTTTTACTGAAATAATCCCAACCATTTATAAAACCATAAGAACTCCAGACGTAAGAACCATCATCTAGTAGAGTTTTTATATTTATCTCTTTTTTTCTTAATGTAGTTAACATATTCTTTATACCTTTTATAGATGAATCAGTTCGGCCTTTTATAAATCTTGATAGCTCTTCCCTTGTTATTTCACAGCTTAAAACTCCTTCATTTTTTATTTGTAGTTTATATAAAATATATATAAATGTTCTATTTTCATTCAATGTAATACTGTATCTAGATTTAACCAAGTTATTATGTTTCATTAAAATTTCTTGCTTTTCTTCCATGCCATCACTCTCCAAGCTAAATATATCATAATGTTTTAAAGTAGACAAATTTTCAAAGTTGTCTACCTATCGTACTAATTTGTCTACTTTCAACTACTACATCTAAGTTATACCAATACTTCCAGAATACCTAAATACTTTAAATGCTTTTAAATACTCTTTTTAAATACAGTAAAGACTAGTAAAGACCTGTTTTGTGTACTTTTCTATCCTATTTTAATATAAAAAATAAATTTCTAAATTATCGTATTTATATTTCCTAGAACAATAGTTCACAAAAATAATCCTCAAATATATTTTAGGACTTAACACTCTTAATCAAATACACTGTAATTAATCAATTGATTAAAAGTAAAAATTAAAAAGGGGGTTACACCATGCCAGATAATAGAATATCTACAGAAGTATCAGAAACAAAGAATTACTCAACATTAAAAATAAAATTTGATTGTGGGTTGGGGGACAATGGAAAAACGATAGTTAAATCAAGAAGTTACTCAAATGTAAAAGCTAGTGCTGCATCTCTTGATGTATTCAACGTAGCTGAAACACTAATATCACTACAACAACACGATAAACTATCAGTAGTAAAACAAGATAACACAGAGTTAAACTAATAAATTATAGGGGGAATAGAAAATGGGAGAATTAGAAACTAGATTAGTAATGACTTTCTCAAATACATTAGGCAGAAAAATAAGCTTATTTGTAACAGATCCAAGAGAAGATATAACTGAAACTGAAATAAAAGCT
>NZ_JBOFKN010000019.1:0-2465 GCF_051657365.1 Paraclostridium sp. | reverse complement strand
TCCCACACAACAGATTGACACTGAAACTTGAAATGCTAGGTATATCTGATCCACTTTTAACGTGGCTTAAATCTTTTCTTTCTAATCGGTTGCAATCTGTAGATATTAACTCATGCATTTCATCCTCTCTTCCAATT
The DNA here is from genome assembly GCF_051657365.1 of Paraclostridium sp. Classification (NCBI taxonomy): domain Bacteria; kingdom Bacillati; phylum Bacillota; class Clostridia; order Peptostreptococcales; family Peptostreptococcaceae; genus Paraclostridium; species Paraclostridium sp. Next base: position 2,328 of record NZ_JBOFKN010000019.1, on the reverse strand, counting down.
ACTAGCGGAGTAATTCAAGGAAGTGTATTAGGACCTCTTTTGTTTTTAATATACATTAATGATTTTAGCTCCATCCTTCAAACTGGCACCCCATTTCTCTTTGCTGATGACTGTAAACTAGTATTTTTCTTTCCTGCTCATCAAAAAGCAATGTATATCAAACTAATTCAGCAAGACCTCCAGGCTATAAGTGAATGGAGTAAAATATGGCTCTTTCCTTTTTCAGTGAATAAATGTAGTGTCTTGCCCATTCACTGTCCTATACCAGCCGGCACCTTCAAGTTATTAGAGTCAGATATTCCCATCACCTCCTGCGTCCGCGACTTAGGCGTTTTATATTCAAACTCTCTTAACTTTTCAGAATTTGTCCATAAACAAGCAACCAGAGCCAAACAAATGTTAGCAAGAATTAATATGAATATACATGACAAGCAAGCAAAGCTAATACTTTACAAAACCTGCGTCCGGCCAGGACTTGAGTACGCTTCATTTTTACACTCTAACCTAAAAGTAGTTGATAAACATAAATTAGAATCGCTTCAACGCTCATTCACAAAGCGTCTTATTTGCGACAACGAAAGCCTCTCCTATCGTGAACGATGCGTTCTACTAAATCTTGATCCTTTGTGGCTTCGTCGACTAAAGATAAATCTGTCTTTATTCTACAATCTTCTGCACACCGTGGATCATTCTAATCTTTCAATTTCTCTGCGTATGAAAACACATTATAGTCTACGTAAAAATATTTCATCTCTTAGACCAATTTTATCTAAAACTAAACTCCGTTCAAATTTCTTTCTTGTGAAATATGTCAAAATTTGGAACCTTTTACCTCCTCATATTCAAGCTATAGATTCCAACCAGAAATTCCGAAATGCAATAAATCGATTGTTAACCCCAGATTTTACGCACCGCATTGCTGGTCCGTATATGGATCTTGATCACTTATATGAGACTGGCCTCCCTAACATATAATTACCTCAGTTTATCTTCATAAAAATATATCATAAAGCACGCCTCAATCAATACCGTCAATATATATTAAGTATGCTCATGTTTAATTCGTTAAACTGATTTTATTTTCTTAATCAAATAACTATCCATTACTTTCATCCCTCCCATCCTCACGAGTACAACTCCTGCACTGTCAACTTGGCCTACTCAGAAATGAATCAAATGAACAATGCCGTTGGGATCAACAAATTCATGTTCCTGTTTGGTCAAAATTGGCTCAAAAATGAGCAAGCTCGTTGTTACATTATACCTTTTACCTGACTCTACTGACTTTACTATCTTTATTTTCAATTCCTTTTGCTGTACTTGTAAGACACATATTTTTCCCGCTACCCATCCGTTTGAAGTCGAAAGACACTAGCAAATTGCATTGGACCCTCGATGCTTTCACCATCTGCAGCAGTTCCAACAACCTTTGTGAGACATCCAGGCAACTCATTCAACTAATTGGATAAACTCTAGTCTTCACAACCTACCACAATCGTTGCCACAGCGAGTACTGAACAAAGCCACCAACAATTTTTGAGCAAAAGCAACAACACTTGTTTCATCTGAAAACAACCTGGCAGCATTCAACATCCCATTGACGCAAAATACAGCCTCATGTACCAGTTGCATGCAATACTTGAACGGTGGTATCACCCTAAACCCACAACAAAGAAAGTCAATGATTAATGCTGTGATGATTAAAAAGGCTAGTATCCATCCGTGGAGTGGATGAGCAGCAGGAGCAGCAGCTAGCAACTCTCCACCCGTAGTTCTGGGAATATGGAAATGATGCGGTTTCTAAACCTACTGCCATTACGCACTCCAACCGATGGATTCACACGCCGTAACAAGTGCTCTCACACAAGCCTTTGCTCATATTCTATATCTTATATGGTGGACGTTATGTACTCTGACTGTCGCGTGAACTATTTGTTCTCTGCTAACCGAACACCACTTACAATTACTTTTCTGTTTCTGATTATTTGGTGATTGATTATTTGGTGTTTCGATTCATTACTATATCTCTTCCTTATTATTCACGCAAACATTTTCTATTCATTAAAGATATCCATCCTTTATAATACTCGAAAAACATTTCCCTGTTGAAACTTTATAAACACAAAATATGTATTCTTATTAAAAGTCTATATTAACTGTATATTCTTATAATGTGTAACACTACCTGTTCTATTAATTGTAAAGTTTGATCATGTCCTATCAAGGCCATGCCTCACACTTGTGAGAATAAAGTATTATTATTATTATTATTATACCAAAGCCCTAACGCTACGACCGAGGAGGACGAAACGCTTGTAGATAAATTGG
>NZ_JBOFKN010000018.1:0-3173 GCF_051657365.1 Paraclostridium sp. | reverse complement strand
TACATAATATAAGCATATTCAGGGAGTTGTGTTTGTGGCGAATATCCTGTAGAGAATCTAGGTGCACCTCCACCTATAAATGACCCCCAACTTAAAACTCCAGCTTTATCATATGTTTTTGTAGTACCACCAGTTGTTAAATAATCCCAAATTCCAGGTGGAAGAGGTTCTTGAGTACCAGTACTATAATTTGTTTCAATAAATTTATTTAAATCTTCAACTACTTCTCTTGTATGATTTACATCAGTTCCTTTTGGTAAAGTTATATACGTTGACATAACTGGATCAGTTGACCCTGGCATAAAGTTAGATGGAGCAAGTCCAAGTAACCAAAGCCCAAAAATAAATGAAATAGTTGTTACAATAATTGTAATTTTTTTATTTTTTAAAACTTTAATTAATATTTCTCTATACAAAACATAAGGCTTACTATTAAGGTTTTGTTTTTCACCAGGTTTTAATTTTATAAAATCATAACATAATAAAGGAATAAAGGTTTGATTAATTAACCAAGAACTCATAAGAGCTAGCATAACAACTATTGTTAAAGGTCCAACATATTCTCCCATATTTTGTTTATTTAAAATAATAGGAGAGAATGCCATTATAGTTGTTAAAGAACTTACAAATAAAGGAATAGCTAATGTTTTAGAAGATTCTAAGCATGCATCCATTCTACTTTTTCCTTCTTCTAGTAAAACAGTTATATTTTCAGACATAACAACAGCGTTATCTACAAGCATACCAAGAGCTATAATAAGTCCAGCAAGAGTAATTTGGTTAATTCCATAATCAAACCAAAATAGTCCAATAAGAGTGAAAGCTATTGATGTTGGAGTTAAAGCAGCAACGATTAATCCAGAACGAAGTCCTAAGAATATTAGCATTACTAATACTATCGTAGTTATAGCCTGAAAAAGATTAACTATAAAAGCTGTTACATTTGTTTGAACTAAATCAGGAAGATAATAGATTTCTCCAATTTCAAGACCTATTGGTAGAGAGTTTTTAAACGTTTTTAAAGTTTCTTGAATTCCCTTTCCCATTAATAAAACATCTTCTCCTGCTCCCAATGATATTCCTAAAACTAAAGAGTTATTTCCATTGAAATCTATAGAATATGTTGACGGCTCTTGATATCCTTTATATATATTTGCAACTTCGCTTAAATAGATACTCGATTTACCATCTGGACTTGTTATAATAGTATCTTTTATATCATCAATACTTTTAAAATTACCACTAGGAGTCACACGAAGTCTATTTTGATCAATAACAATATCTCCACCTTTAATAATGACATTTGAACTATTTAAAGTGCTTGTAATATTCTCTAAAGTAAGTCCAGTTTGAGATAATAATTTATTATCAATATCAATATAAATGGTTTCTTTTTGAATACCAGAAATATCAATACTTCCTATTTGAGGAACATTAAATAATAAAATCTCTTTTAATTGATAGGCTGTTTCATAAAGTTCTTCATATGTATAACCTTCTCCACCTATTGCTAAAAGTGTTCCATAAATATCACCATAAAAAGTATTTATCTGAGGAGTCTGAACTCCTTGAGGTAAATTTGGAACAACGAACGTATTTATTCTATTTCTAAGTTCTGTCCAAACAGGTTGAATATCTTTATATTCAGCTTTAATATTAACATACACGTTTGACTGACCGTCTGTATTAGTGGAGTTTACATACCATAGTGAATCCATATTTTGTACTTGATCTGCAATTCTTTTACTGACTAAATCAGCCATTTGTTTTGCTGTGGCTCCTGGCCAATTTGTTGTAATTAGGGCTACCTTTATTGTAAATCCTGGATCTTGAGCTTTTTCAGATTTTTGGTAAGATAAATATCCTCCAATAAGTAGAATAACTATTAGAAAATAAGTTGTAACTTTATTTTTAATTGCCAGTTCTGTCAATTTCATAGCTATTCAGCTCCTTTTAAAAGCGAAACTTTTTGATCTTCTAAAAGAACGCTACTTCCTTTTGTAACAACATAATCACCGTCATTTAAACCATTAATAATTTCACTACCTTCTTCAGTAGTATTTCCTAATTTAACAACTTGTTTTTTAGCAATTCCAATGTTATTTTCAAGGTTTTTGACAATATATACATATTTATCACCATTAGGAGCAGTTAAAATTGCTGTTAAAGGAACGGCTATAACTTTATCAGTATTACTAGTAGTAACAATAACTTTAGCAGTCATCCCAACTTTTACAGTATCCAAATGATCAACAATTTTAGCTTTAACAGGATAAGTTCCGCCATATCCTATAGAAAGAGTTCCAATATTACTTATAATCCCACTTATTTTTAAATTATTAAGAGATGTAATCTCAATTTGAACCTCTTCTCCTAATTGTAGATCTCCTACAACAGACTGAGAAACATTGAATTCTACATAACGTTCACCAAAAGTATTTAGTACAAAAACTACAGTATTAGAAGAAACATTTTGATTTACTTCACTTTTTACTTGCCCAATTGTTCCATCACTTGGAGCTGTTAACATAGTATAACTAAGATTAACTTTAGCTAGATTAACTGCATCTTCTAAAGCTTTAACAGAAGATATTGCAGATTTGTAGTTAGCTGTAGCACTATCATATGAAGCTTTTGAAATACTATTTTCTAAATACAAAGCCTCTGATCTTTTAAAGTTAGCTGTAGATTCAGCTAAGTTAGCATTTCCTTTATCTAAGTTTGAAACTGCTTGCTGATAATTTAATTGATATTCAATTGGATCAAGTGTTGCCAAGATTTGTCCTTGTTTAACAGTATCTCCTAATTGTGCAATTCTGTTATTAATAGTTCCTGAAACTCTAAAGCTAAGATTAGATAGAGCTTCTGTATTAACTGTTCCAGAATATGTTCTTTTAACATCATATTCTTTTTTCTCAACTTTTTCATAAACTACAGATTTTATATCTCCTGTGTTTTCTTTTGTTTTGTCTTTACCACATGCTAATAATAAAATTAGAATAGTAGCTGCTAAAAATTTATTTTTCATAATTTATCCCTCCTAATTATCTAACTCTTGTTGAAGTTTAAGCAGTAAAACTTTTCTTTCAGACGGTTCCATAGTAAGAGAAGACTTACCATAAAGGTATTCAAGTTTTAGCGTAGAGTTAATCAGATTAAAGTTTTCAATTACA
>NZ_JBOFKN010000017.1:0-9380 GCF_051657365.1 Paraclostridium sp. | reverse complement strand
AAAGATTATGCGGTTGTTATAGCAAAGAGGATACACCTGTTCCCATTCCGAACACAGAAGTTAAGCTCTTTAGCGCCGATGGTACTTGGTGGGAAGCTGCCTGGGAGAGTAGGACGTAGCCGCGTAATCTTTTTTTGTTGTTCAAAAATAGTAATATTTAAAGCTTCTTGGACATATCCTTTATTAAACAAAATAAAAAGGGGTAGATTAAATGAAGTTTAGTATTGAAATATGTAGGGGTAATATTATAGATATAATTAAACTAGCAGAAGATAATAATTTAATTATTAATTCTATTGAACAAGGTCCTATAAATGATGAAATGATGAATATAAAAGTAGATTTTTCAGATGGCAGTAACATTTATGATATTGATAAATTTGCAAAAAATATTAAAGATTGCAATTACTTGAATTCTTGTGATAGAATTTAAGAGCTATGTATAGATGCATAGCTTTTTTTTATTGATTAAATTGAAAAAAATTTATAAAATAAGTAGGTAAAATTAAATAATTGTTTAATTAAGGAGGATGCTTATATGGTCACAGGAGTCTCAACGCAGGTTTCGCAACAAACTGTAGAAACATTTTTTCATGCAGTAAAAAATAGTGGACCTAAATTAATATATGCAATTGTAGTGTTGATTTTAGGTCTATATGCCTGTAGATTATTAAAAAAACATAGTAGAAATTTTATATTAAAACATAATGTAGAACGAGGAGTAGCTAATTTTGCTTCATATGCTATTTATGGAATAGGGTTAATAATAGTTATTATGACGTCTCTAGATATTATCAATTTCCCTGTACAGTCTGTTATGACCGTTATGGTTTCATTAGTTGGTGTAGTAGGTTTATCTTTAGGTTTAGCATTTAAAGAAATTCTGTCTAACTTAGGGGCAGGAATGATAATTTTATTTTTTCAACCGTTTAAAACAGGGGATTATATAGGCGGTTCTGGAGTTGAGGGTACAGTTTCCGATATACAAATTTTTAGTACAATTTTAAAAACTCCAGATAATAAGGCTATAATAGTTCCTAATTTCAAATTAACTAGTGACAATATAATCAATTATACTCATCAAGAAAATAGAAGAATAGATTTTTCATTTGGAGTTTCTTATGATAGTGATATAAGAATGGTAAAACAAGTTTTAGATAAAATTTTCAAAGAAGATAAAAGAATTTTACAAGATCCAACTCCTATTATAGGTCTTAATACATTAGGTGATAATGCTATGCAAATTGCGGCTAGACCTTGGGTTAAGACTGATGATTACTGGGATGTTTACTTTGATGTAATGGAAAAAGTAAAGACAAAATTTGATGAAAACAATATAGAAATTCCATTTCCTACAAGAGTTGTTTATTGTAAAAATTTAGACGATGATTTAAGTAAGTAGAAAAAATAATGAAAAAATTTGAATATTAGTATTGAAAGTTGAGAATATATATAATATAATGATTAACAAATAGAACAAAGAACAAAGCTATGAAGGAAATTAGTAAAAAGCAAGTTTGTATTCAGAGAGTGAGTGGTTGGTGAAAACTCATTACAATGGTTTTTGAATCCGTTCCTGAGCTACTAATCGGAAATAATAGTAAGATTAGTCGTATACCTACGTTACAGGATTTAAGAGGTTTATATTGAATTTTCAAATATAAACAACTAGGGTGGCAACGCGGATAACAAGACTTTCGTCCCTTTTTCAGGGATACGAAGGTCTTTTTTTGTACAAAAAAACGGAAAAATCACTGAAATAAAATTGCTGATATATCAATAGGGTTAACGTTATTTTGAAAAAATATAAATATAAAAAATACTATAAACAGGAGGAATAAAAATGTTAGATATAAAAAGAATTAGAGAAAATTTAGAAGAGATAAAAAAAGCAATGGAAATAAGAGGCGAAAAGGAATTTGATCTTGATGCTGTTGTTGAGTTAGATAATAAAAGAAGAGAATTACTTCAAGAAGTTGAAGTAATGAAGAATGAGTTAAATGTAGAATCAAAAAAAATACCTCAATTAATAAAAGATGGTGTAGATGTGACTGAAGCAAAAGCTACACTAAAAGATTTATCTGACAAGATAAAAGGGTTAGATGAAAAAGTTAAAGAAGTAGAAGTTGAAATGGAATATAAGCTAATGAGAATACCTAATGTTCCTCATCCAGATGTTCCACAGGGAACAACTGATGAAGACAACGTTGAAATAAGAACTTGGGGAGAACCTACTAAATTTGAATTTGAAAATAAAGCGCACTGGGATGTAGGGACAGGATTAGGAATATTAGATTTTGAAACTGCTGGAAAAATAACAGGATCAAGATTTACTTTATATAGAGGATTAGGAGCTAGACTTGAAAGATCTTTAATAAACTTCTTCTTAAATACTCATACTGAAAACCATGGATATACAGAAGTATTACCTCCATTCATGGCAAATAGAGCTAGTTTCATAGGAACAGGACAACTTCCAAAGTTTGAGGAAGATATGTTTAAATTAGAAGGGCTTGATTATTTCTTAATACCAACAGCTGAAGTACCTGTAACAAATATACATAGAGATGAGATATTAACTGTAGATCAATTGCCAATAAAATATTGTGCATATACTCCATGTTTTAGATCTGAAGCAGGTTCTGCAGGTAGAGATACTAGAGGTTTAGTAAGACAACATCAATTTAATAAAGTGGAGTTAGTTAAATTTGTTAAGCCAGAAGATTCTTATGAAGAGTTAGAAAAATTAACACATGATGCAGAAACTATGTTACAAATGTTAGGATTACCATATAGAGTTGTTAGAATATGTACAGGAGATTTAGGATTTACAGCTGCATTTAAATATGATTTAGAAGTATGGATGCCAAGTTATAACAGATATGTTGAAATATCTTCTTGTTCAAACTTTGAAGACTTCCAAGCTAGAAGAGCTGGGATAAGATTCAAGAGAGATAAAAAAGCTAAAGCTGAGTATGTGCATACATTAAATGGATCTGGATTAGCAGTAGGAAGATGTTTAGCTGCTATATTAGAAAACTATCAACAAGCTGATGGATCTGTAATAGTTCCAGAAGCATTAAGACCATATATGGGTGTTGATGTTATAAAGAAAAATGAATTATAAGGTTAAATAAGTTAATGAACAGTAGTGAGTTTTAATATTTAAACTTACTACTGTTTTTTTATTAAGGTTATTAATAATTAAATTATTAATAAAAGGGGTATTTTATTAAGTTGAAATAATAGTATTAAATTGTAAAACTATAGGAGAATATGAATTAAAATTTGAGTTGAATTATAAATTTAATTATGGTAATATTAAATATGTTATAAGTTTTAGGAGGAAGCATGGATAAATCGTTTTATATGAATGAAGCAATAAAAGAAGCATATAAAGCTTATGAAAAAGGTGAAACACCTATAGGTGCAGTAATAGTAAAAGATGGAGAAATAATATCTAGAGCACATAATTTAACTGAAACATTGAATGATCCAACTGCCCATGCTGAAATTTTAGCGATAAGACAGGCTTCAGATCACTTAGGTGGATGGAGACTTATAAATTGTGACTTGTATGTAACTATGGAACCGTGTATAATGTGTAGTGGAGCTATAGTTCAATCAAGAATAAAGAAACTTATAATAGGAACTAAGCATATAAAAAACTTAAACATAGAAAAACAACATAAATTTAAAATAGATTATTTTGATACTTGCAATATAGATGTAACATTTGATATTTTACAGCAAGAATGTTCAGATGTATTGCAAAAATTTTTCAAGGAATTAAGAAAGCGACAGTAAGGAGAGATGGTCGAGTTGGTCGAAGGCGCTCGCCTGGAAAGTGAGTATACGGGTAAAACCGTATCGTGGGTTCGAATCCCACTCTCTCCGCCAAACAAACTTAATTATGGTTATAAGTTTGCTGTGCTAGACGGGAAGGTAGCGGTGTCCTGTAACCTGCAATCCGCTATAGCAGGGTTGAATTCCATCTAGAGGTCTATATATTGTAGGGCTGCCCTAAATAAGTGGTGTTGACACTTAGGTCCTGCGCAATGAAAGCTCATAAATCCCGCCAGATCCGGAAGGAAGCAACGGTAAGTGATCACTTTCGTGTGCCGCGGGGGTGCCTAAGTCGAGCTAACTGTTTAGGTAACGCCTATGATAGTAAATCAATAGATGGTGCACAGCTTTAATATATAAAAACAGGAATCCCTTATAGTTAAGGGATTTTTTTGATATAAAAAATAAGTATTTGGTTTTAGATAATATTACGATAGATTGGTATATAATAAAATATAGGGATTTTAGAATTAAGGAGAGATAAATTTATGCATAAGGCGCTTTATAGAGCCTATAGACCTCAAACATTTAAAGACGTTGTAGGACAAGAACATATAGTTAGAACTTTAAAGAATCAAATACAAAACAATAATGTGGGACATGCTTATCTATTTTGTGGGACTAGAGGTACAGGTAAAACTTCTACTGCAAAAATATTTGCAAGGGCTGTAAATTGTGAAAATAGTATTGATGAAGAGCCTTGTAATCAATGTGAGGTCTGTAAGGACATATTAAATGATAATATAATGGATGTTATAGAGATAGATGCGGCATCGAATAATAGTGTTGATGATATAAGAGAAATAAGAGAAAATGTAAAGTATACTCCTGCTAAATGTAAGTATAAAGTATATATAATAGATGAGGTTCATATGCTATCTCAAGGAGCATTTAATGCTTTATTAAAAACATTAGAAGAACCACCATCATATGTAATATTTATATTAGCAACAACAGAACCACATAAGATACCGGCAACGATATTATCTAGATGTCAAAGATTTGATTTTAAGAGAGTAACTGTTAAAGATATGGCATGTAGAATGAAAGAAATATGTGATGATGTTGATATTGAAGTGGATGATAGAGCTTTAAATTTAATAGCTAGAAATTCACAAGGAGCATTAAGAGATGCTCTTAGTATACTAGATCAATGTATGTCTTTTAGTGATGGAAATATAGAGTATAAAGATGTAGTAGATTTGCTAGGTACTGTAAATGTAGAACAGTTATTTGAGATGGCCGAGTATGTTATAAATGAAGATACTAAAAAATGTTTAGAAATTTTAAATGAATTTGTAATATGGGGTAAAGATATAAAAAACCTTATAGATGATTTGATTGATCACTTTAGAAATTTAATGGTATGTAAGGTATCCAAAGATTTAGATGAAATAATATCTTTACCGGAAGAAATTATAGATCAATTAAAAAATCAAGCGAATACAATTGAAATTGATGAAATTATAAGGATACTTAATATATTATCTACGACTCAAGATGCCATTAAATCATCATCTAATCCTAGAGTTTTAGCTGAGGTCAGTATAATGAAGCTTTCACAACCTATGTTTGATGATAGTAAGGAAGCATTATTAAAAAGAATATCTATACTAGAAGATGTTATAAGAAGTGGAAATATAAAAGTTAGCAATGGTACAGTGAATGAAGAAACTGTTGCAACAAAAGAAGCGAATAAACAAGAAGAAAAAGAAGAAATATATTATGAAGAAGTTAAAAGTGAAGATATTAAATTAATAGAAAGTTCTTGGGAAAATATACTTATGCATATAAAAAAGGATAAAAACATGCCTGTATATGCAATATTAAGAGAAGCTAAAGATTTTAATATAAATTCTAATAATTTATATGTAATATTTGATGATAGTTTTGCTTTTGCGAAGAATAAATTAAGTAATGTAAACACATTAGCATATATTGAAAGTGTAGTTAGAGAGACTATAAATAGAAGTTTTAGTATCAAGATAATGTTAAGATCAGAATCTAAAAATATAAAGCTAGAAATAGAAAAAAATCAAAAAGATAAAGGCGAAGAAATACTAGAAGAGGTTTTTTCTAAAGAGTTATTAGATATAAAGCAAAGTGTGAATGAAAATGAAATTAAATAATAAATGCTATTATGATATAATAATAGCGTAATTTAAATAAAATAAAACTTAAGGAGGATTTTACATATGGCTAAAAAAGGATTCCCAGGGATGATGCCTGGAAACATGAACCAATTATTAAAACAAGCTCAAAAAATGCAAACTGATATGCAGAAGGCACAAGAAGAGTTAGAAAGCAAGGAACTAGAAACTTCTGTTGGAGGAGGAGCTGTTACTGTTAAAGTTAATGGTAAAAAAGAAGTTATAGATATACAAATAAAACCTGAAGTTGTAGATCCAGACGACATAGAAATGCTTCAAGATTTAGTATTAAGTGCTGTTAATGAAGCGTTAAGAAGCGTTGACGAAATGCAATCTTCACAAATGAACAAATTAACTGGAGGAATGAATATCCCAGGATTATTCTAGTAGGTGATAAGATGCAAACTTATTCAGGACCAATATCAACTCTTATAGAAGAATTTTCTAAACTTCCAGGGGTTGGAAGAAAAACAGCTCAAAGATTAGCCTTTCATGTTATTAACATGAACATGAATGATGTAGAGGCTTTATCAAAAGCTATTGTAGAAGCTAAAAAGGAAATTAAATATTGTTCTATTTGTTATAATATAACAGATAAAGATCCATGCAGTATGTGTTCTAATAAAAATAGAGATAGCAGGGTTATTTGTGTTGTTGAAGATCCTAGAGATGTAGCTGCTATGGAAAGAACGAAAGAATTTAATGGACAATATCATGTTTTAAATGGAGTTATATCTCCTATGGATGGTATAGGACCAGATATGATAAGAGTTAAAGAGCTTATACAAAGATTAGGAAATCAAGAAGTAAGTGAGATTATAATGGCAACAAATCCAACTATAGAAGGTGAAGCTACCGCTATGTATATAGCTAGACTTTTAAAACCTATGGGTATAAAGGTAACTAGAATAGCTCATGGACTTCCTGTAGGTGGAGATTTAGAATATGCAGATGAAGTTACAATTTCAAAAGCATTAGAAGGAAGAAGAGAAATATAAAAAATCGAGTTTAATTCTCGGTTTTTTTTATTTTGAAAGAAACTCTTGTCGTTTTTTAATAGAATTTTTGGTATAAAATTTACTATACAAATATTGAAGTATAAATCTTGATATTGTATAATTTGATGTATAATTTACTAAAAATTTTAATAGGGGTGCAAAATGAAATCGGCTATGAATTTTGAAGAACACAAAGCTATGAAAGAAAAGAGAAATAAAAAAATGAAGTCATTAAAAGAAAAAGAAAAATATACGGAAGCTGACGATATGAGTATTCTCATAAAAAAGAAAACAAAAAAACCTTTAAAATCAAAAGAAAGTAATTTTAGAAACAACTATAAAAACTATCAATATGACTATGAAGAAGATTTTTATGAGCCTAGATAAAGGCTATTAGAAGATAAATAAAAAAATCTGTAGGTATCTACAGATTTTTTTTATTTGCATTCTAGTAACTTAGATTCAATTAGATTAGCTATGTTTTGAGATGAATTGAACTTTCTTATTGATTTTATATTTTTCTTAAGAATATCTAATCGAGAAGAGTCATCTATAAGTACTTTTAATAAAACTGACAAAGAATATTTTTTAGTTGTTCTAAGTGCTGAACCACAATTACATAAAAAATCTAAATTTTCTTCTTCTTGACCAGGTATATAATAAGGAACAATCATAGGAACATCTTTTAATAATGCCTCTGTAGTCGTAAGTCCACCTGGTTTAGTAACTAAAACATCAATAGAAGCTAAAATATCATTCATTTTATTTGTAAAGCCTAAAACTTTTACATTTTTATTTATATTATGTAACTCTAACTTTTTTTCTAATTTTTCTCTAAGTGATTCATTTTTACCTGTTATTACTAAAATTTGGAAATCTCTATCTATACTAATTAATTCTTCTAAAGTTTCTTTTATATTTCCGGCTCCAAAACTACCACCCATTAGAAGTACTGTTAACTTATCACTATCAAAGCCTAATTCAGCTAGAACGGTTTCTCTATCTCTATGTTGTAAGAAAGATTTTTCAACAGGTATGCCTAAAGGTTTAACTTTATGAGCATCTACACCTTCTGAAATAAGAAGTTCTTTAACATATTCATGACCAACAACATAATAGTCTAATTCATTTTGTATCCAAGTTGAATGTGTAGTATAATCAGTCAATACAGATATAAGCGTAGGGAATGAACTTTCATTAAAATGACTAGCAAACCTATCATTAAGATTACTATGAAAAACTATATTACTACTAGTATGACTGCATTGTTTTTTTAATGTACTAAGTGCTATCATAGGAAATGGATGAGTACCTATAATTATATCGGGTTGTTCATCTAAAAGTAATGTTCTGAATTTTTTAGCCATGAAAGTAGTTATCATATTATCTTTAAATTCATTTTTAGAAGCTAATCCAGACTCTGAAAAACGATAAACCCTTCCATAGGCATTTGGGGTATATATAGCTGATTTTTCGTATCCTCTAGAAATTATTTTATCCATAGTAGTATTAACTAGTTTTAAACTATCTATAATTTTACACTCTATATTTTCTCCATCAATTGTTTTTTTTATTAGTTCTTCTTTGATTGCTCTAGCTGCTCTATTATGGCCACCACCTGTAGAGGCAGACATAATTAATACTTTTTTGATCATATTTAGAACCCTCCTAAAATTAATCTTTCGAATAATTTATAAATTATTATGTTTAAAAATAAACTTTATTAGTTAAAATATAGTATTGACATATTACAATTAATATTTAATACTAATCTAATATATGTTTGATAAAAATACAAGTATGGTATTTTTGAAATTTAAAGGGGAGGTATTATTAATATGGTAAATGTTGAAGTTTTTAGTAGTGATAAGTGTAAAAATTGCGTAGAGTTAAAAAAATATTTCAAGGAAAATAATATAGAATATATAGAACATAATATTTCAAGAGATCAAGAAGCTAGAAAAAATTTAATAAAATTAGGATATATGTCTGTACCATTCTCGCTTATTAATGGAGAACATGTTTTAGGGTTTGATATAATAAGAATAAAACAATTATTAAATACTAAGTAATATAAATTATTTGAAATACTTATATGTATGAATAAAAAAAAGCTATAATTGGAAAGCTTGTTTTATAAGTAGATTATAAAAAATAAAAAAAGTTTAAAAAAAGTTTAAAAAAAGTATTGACGTTAATAAATTAAGGTGGTATAGTATTACTTGTCCTTAAGAAAAGGGCGAAACACAAACGAGAAAATGAACTTTGAAAATTAAACAGTAGGTTAATTATAAAAATTCTTTTTAAAAGAATTAAACACAAACAACCAAGCCAGATATTCAGATAATGATTAGCTGAGCGATGGACAACTTTTTAAATTATATTT
>NZ_JBOFKN010000016.1:0-18220 GCF_051657365.1 Paraclostridium sp. | reverse complement strand
ATATTCTTATGTGCATCTCCTCTATTACTATAGTACGTTGCATCTTCTTCTAACTCTATTGCTCTACTATAATCTTCTATTGCTTTTTCATATTCTTCTTTATTATAATATGTATCTCCTCTATCATTATAGTACGTTGCTTTTTCTTCTAACTCTATTGCTTTACTATAATCTTCTATTGCCTTTTCATAATTTCCTATATTCTTATGTGCATCTCCTCTATTACTATAGTACGTTGCATCTTCTTCTAACTCTATTGCTCTACTATAATCTTCTATTGCTTTTTCATATTCTTCTCTATTATAGCGTGAGACTCCTCTATTATTATAGTATGTTGGATTTTCTTCTAACTCTATTGCTTTACTATAATCTTCTATTGCTTTTTCATACTCTTCTTTATTATAATATGTATCTCCTCTATCATTATAGTACGTTGCTTTTTCTTCTAACTCTATTGCTTTGCTATAATCTTCTATTGCTTTTTCATACTCTTCTTTCCTATAATATGTATCTCCTCTATTATTGTAGTATGTTGCATCTTCTTCTAACTTTATCGCTTTACTATAATCTTCTATTGCTTTATTGTAATTTTTTTTATTATAATGTACCATCCCTCTATTATTATAGTACGTTGCTCTTTCTTCTAGCTCTATTGCTTTACTATAATCTTCTATTGCCTCACTGTAATTTTCTACAATGCTATATGCATTTCCTCTATTATTATAACATGTTGCTTTTTCTTCTAACTCTATCGCTTTACTATAATCTTCTATTGCTTTTTTATACTCTTCTTTATTGTGATGTACTACTCCTCTATTATTATAATACATTGCTTTTTCTTCTAATTCTATTGCTTTACTATAATCTTCTATTGCTTTTTCGTAATTTCCTACAATCCTATATGCATAACCTCTGCTACTATAATATTCTGACTTCTCTTCTAATTCTATTAATTTATCATATTTAGCTATAGTATTGTAATTTTTCATTTTTTTATCTTCAATTTTCTTTTGATTCTCTATTTTCTTTTCTCTATCTTTTATTTTATATATTTCTTCTTTGTCAATTATATCTATCATCTTATCTTCAGATATTACAATGGCCATGCAGTTATGTTTGTTATTTTTTTCTATTTGCTCATTTATGTATTTTATAGCAGAGTTATATCTTGCACCTCTACTTCTATTTCCAATTTCACATGCAATTCCATCTAGTATAACTCCTATAGCTTTACAATTTCCTTTTACATCTACAAAAATGCTTCCATCTATTCTTGATATATTTTCTACAATTTTTGAATCTAAGTATAATGCTTTAGGCTCAATTAATGTTGATTGATATTTTAATCTTTCGACTTCATTATCTGATTGATTCGATATAACTAACATTGAACCCTTTGATTGTAATTTTATATGATTAATAATTTCTACTAGATGTTCTATATCTTCTGTTTGTATTTCATCTCCGAAAACTCTCTTAATCCTAATTCTTAGCTCTTGCTCATCTATATCTTTACTTTTATGCGGGTATCCATATTCTAATCTTATTATTTTTCTATCTTCTGTTTGTATTTCATAAGAATAGTTACCATTAAACTTAACTATTATTTTATCTTCTTCTACATCTTTAGATATCATTCCATATATTTTTACCCCATCACTAATAACCAGATAATCATCATTAGACATCTCGATTAATTTTCTCGCTGCTTTTTCATTCTGAAGATATTCATACCTTTTAAACTTAATAATACTTTCATTTTTAAGTCCCTTTGTATTTTCTTCAGAAAAATATTTAATAACTTCACTATTTTTTTTAAATATAGCTAATTTCCCTTTACTATAACTACTTTCATAAGGCGTTCTAGATATACTATTTAAATAATCTATTGTATAGCAACCACTACTAGTATCTTTTTCTTCTCCTGTAAGAATATACTCACAGTATTTAATAAGAATATATTTAATTTTTTTATTATAATCTGCAAATCGATCTTCTTCTTCACAGTATTTTGCATATCCATCAATATCAATCTCATTTCCACTTTGCAAACACATATCCGAGTTACTTAAAAATCTTGAATAACCTCTTGCATCTAATTTTATATGATTTTTACACTCTTCTATTATACATTCTATTATTTCTTCTATAATACATCTACAATACTTATCCTCTATTTTGGGTTTATCCCACCTAATAACTATAAGATAATGTCCTATCTCTGAATGTGCTATATCTTTATGGATTATAGTATGTTCTTTATTATAATCATAAATACCTAATAGCCCACTTAAAATTTTATTGTTTTCCTTATTTAGTTTTTCTAAAGTTTTATACCCTTTTTCTTTTAAATTTTTATTTTCTTCACTTATAATAAAAATCTCTTCTTTTAAATTATCTCCAATTATATTGAAACTATTTTTAAGTACTTTTTTAAATTTAGCTTCTATACACCTTATTATATATGAATGCTGCTCTTCTTTTTTCATGTATGTCACTCCCTCGTATTATTCCCTAATATTATACATTTTTTTACATATATTGTAAATTAATCCTAAATAAAAAACATTATTATATATTAGCTATACTTCAATATACTATTTTTATGATTTGGTTAATATAAATTATATAGAATTCAATATTTTTCTGAGGAAAGAGTTTGAGGTTATATAGCAATCTGACGAAACGTTAAAGCCGCGCCCTTTGGCTTTAGTGCAGGAAGATGCTATATAACCTCAAACTCGCCCCCCCAGAGCCAAACAAAAATCCATACAAAAAAAGAAAGCACCAACCAAAGCCTAAGCCTTAAAATCAGTGCTCTCCACAAAACTAATCTATCAACTTCCAATACCCAGTCCTAGTATTTACAAAAAGCTCCGTCCCATCAAACTCCTTAAACTCAACGCAACCTCTCTTTAAAGTCTTCAAAACAATAAAACTAGAATCAGCCATACCAGAATGAATAATCATCTTAGCCAACTTACCAAACCTCATCTCGCCATGCTCATCTAAAGTATATACAATCTTCGCCTGAATTTCCTTTAACTGTGCCTTAGTATACTCCATAACACATCTCCTTCTAATCAATATATATCTATATTAACAAAAATCCACCACAAATTAAAGCTTAACATTACCTAACAATCTTTCTAACCTGCATATCACTAATCCCAAACCTAACAGAAAGATCCCTAAAATTCCCCCCATCAAACTCCTCCCTAATAACCCTATTTCTAGCCTTCTTCACAACAGATCCCTTACTCGGCAAATACAAACTACTCCCACCACAATACTCAATCAAACTAATAAAAACATCCATACCAAAAACATCAACCAAATCTCGACACCCCTCAGGAACATCCTCAACCTTAATAAACCCTACAATCTTCTCATCCATAAAAAAATCCCCCTCCTAAAAATATTTTTCCAAACTCCTTTAATATAGAAAAAAACCAAACCCTCCTATAATTAAATTAGAAGGTAACACTTCTAATAAAACTTAAAGATACCCCCATATCTTTAAAGAAAGGAGAAACAAATGGCAGTTAGCGAAACTAAAAACCCATCAGCTTTAAAAATAAAACTAGACTGTGGACTTAATGATAACGGCAAAACAATAGTTAAATCTCGTACATTCTCAAACGTAGCAGCAAACGCTACATCTCAAAACATACTTGACGTAGCAAACGCATTATTAGGATTACAAATCCACGATGCACTTGAAATATTAAAACAAGATAACACTATATTAAACTAGTATATAAAATTAGCTTTGCTAATATCGCCAACGACCTTGGAAAACAGGTCCGTTGCTTAAATTTTGAAAGGTGGTGAAATTAAATGGAAACTAAAAAAAGATTAATAATGACTTTCTTAACAGGAGTAGGTAGAAAAATATCTTTAGCAATAGACGATCCAAGAGAAAACATAACTGAAGCAGAAGTTATAGCTGCTATGAACTTAATAGTAGAAAAAAACATATTTGCTCCATATGACTCTGAATTAGTTGCTACTGTAGATGCTAAAATAGTATTAACAGATACAGAAGAATTCGACTTAGTAATAGCATAATTTACCCAAGGGCTACCTATTTTGAGGTAGCTCTTTTTTGCGTTGTCAAAAAAATCCCCATATAACTTATTTATAGATTAGATATATTTTTTCATTTATTTTACCTACTCAGACTACTCTATATAAATATCTGTATAATTAGACTACATTATGTTATAACTATTGAAACATCTATATACAAGCGTTACCTACAACTGTTGCCTTAAGTGTTGTCTTATATATTTGGTAACACCTATATCTAAATTTAGTGATGTCTAATTTTTACCTTCGACAACACCTATAATACTCTAGGGTAACGCCTAATTATCCCTTACAAAAGCTCTCTGAACTCCATAATTTTTCCCAAACCTAAGCTTTCCTTCTCCATTTCTTAAAGCACTCCATCCTTCTATTTTCCTCAAAATATCATTAATCTCCCTAGCATTACTTCCATAAAACAATTTCATATCACCACCAAATAACTCAACCCAAATCTCTGCACTACAAACTTTCTCTCGAACTTTACAACCATCTTGTTTTAAAAGCTGATTTTCACCTATATAAATTCTTCTCGCATATATATCCATCTTGTCCCAACCTTCTGGTAGTTTCATTTCTAAAAACTCTCTTATCATACCTTCCTTACTATTACTTTCTAAATGCTCTTCTTGCTTTAAAGTAGCTTCCTTTTGAATATCTATATCTAAAATTAACTGCTCCCCACATCTATATAAATACAAAGCCTCTGCCCATATTTGATCTAGCTCATATTTATTTAAATCTTTAAACAAATTTTTGTTAGCTTTATTTCTTCCAACAATCAAAGGCCAATATCTTCTATTACCTGTTCTATCTTTTAAAAACTCATTTTCATTGGTAGTTCCAAAGAACACACATTGCCTTTTAAAAGTTTCAACCCTTCTTCCATAAGCTTGTCTATAACTATCTTCTGTTTTTGATATAAAATGCTTAACTGCTTCTGCCTCAGCTTTTTTAGTAGCTGAAAGCTCTGCCATTTCCACTATCCATGCATTTTGTAACTGTTCATATGCCTCTTTTCCATAAACAGTATTTAAAGAGTCCGAATACCACATTCGCCCTAATAAACTAATAATATGACTCTTTCCTATACCCTGCTTTCCAACTAAAACCAACATATAATCAAACTTAACACCTGGATTAAAAATACGAGCAACTGCTGCAACAAGCATTTTTCTAGTTACACTTCTTGTGTATTTACTATCATCTGCACCCAAATAATCAATCATCAAACTATCTAATCTATTAATCTTATCCCAAGTATTAGAATTTAAATAATCTCTTATTGGGTGATATTGATTTTTCTTTTCCATAATAGCTAAGCCATCATTAATCTTGTATGGAGCAACAATACCATAACCTATATCTATGTAAACCCTAAGATTTGCATCATCACTATCTTGCCACACATCTCCATTTTCCTTATCAATGATATTTCTCCAAGGCAAATCACCTTTAACCATAGTTCTATTTGAAAATAAGTTGTAAGCTATCTTTCCTTTTAAATTAATATCATTTTCTAATATAGTAACAATATTTTTATTACTAGCTTTATACATACCTTTTTTGTCTACCTCAAGCTTTGTAACCCATATATTATCTATACTAATTTCATCTGTTTTAATATCTTCAAATTTTTTTATATCATTTTCTTTTAAATTATAAAGTTCACTAAAATCTTCTTTAGCTTTTTGTAATTTACTACTGCCTAGTTCTAACATAACTTTTTCATCTTTACTTATAAATTCAATCATCTTTATATAAGAAGGTAGCTTGTTAATAGGAGTATCACTGCTTGCTTTTTCATCTAAGCTTGAGAACTTATGAATTCTTAATAAATCAAAAGAGTTGCAAAGTTTATCACAACATACATCTGTACTATGATGAGAGTATGCAAAATCTCCATTTTCATATATAACCACACCATTTGAACTACTTCCATTTATATAAGTATATCTATACTCACTGTCTCCTCTTTTGTAAACATGACTTAAAAACTTATCAATAACATCAAACACATTGTACACTCTACAAAATGCTCCTATAATTCCTTCTTTTAGCCTTGGATTTTCCTTAAGGTTATTAGGATTATTATTGCTAGTATTTAGCTTTATCCTTGAAGAAACAGGCCATATACTTTCATCTTTATAATTTTCATAAGTGCTTAATATATCATCTGGATATAACCATTTTTTATCTATAATCTTAAATATATACTCACCATCTTTACTTGTAGATGGAAAGTACATAAGTCTAGAAGGAGAATAGGTAGTATCATCAAAATAGTCTATACCTATATCAAAAGCAATCTTTCTAGCTATAGCTTCATACTCTATAGGCCCTACCTCTTTTTCTAAAGGAATAACAATTCTAAACCTTGGATTTTCCTTTGTATGTTTATGAGTTGTGTATATACACATACCAAAGTCACAAATTTTCTCAATATCTTCTATCATGTTTTCATAAGCAAAATCTGCATCTAAAGTTATAAGGCTTCTACTTATAACAGTATCTTTTCTTCGTTTACCATCTTTTAAAAGTCCACCTACAAACCCTCCAACATCTTTTATATTGTCTTGTATATCTTTTGAAAAGTTAGTATACTCATTAAAATTCTCATTTGTGTATTTAGTGTTTCTTAAATTATGATTTATAAAATCTGAATACCTAATACTTTTGTTTACATAATTTACTTCTTTTCTACTTCTTCCTATAGCTATATTTATAACCTTGTCATGCTTCATAATATCCCCCATTATACGATCAATTACTTTTTATAAAACTTACTTTCAAATCCATCTGCTTTTAAAGTTAAATCTTTTAAGTATGGATTTTCTTCACACATTATTTCACAAATCTCATCTACACTTGAAACTCCATTTTCTACTTCTACTACAATTTCATCATGTACATGCATCACAATGTCAAAGCCCTTAGCTTTTATATTTAGCATTGCATATCCTAATACATCTCTCGCTATGGCTTGTACAATGTTTTCTACAAGCTTGCCACCATAAGTAGTAAGTCTTTTTTGCTTTTTACTTATAGAGTCTAGTCCTTCATATGTTATAGTGTATTTGTTAAAAGAACTATTATAGTCTAGCTTCGGTCTTATGTAGGAAAGTCTTCTTCCTGATGGTAGCTTTATAAAAAGTATATTTCCTTCATATATGAAACTTATATTTTTATCTAGGTTTACAATAGTTTTTTCTTTGACTGCTTTTATAAAAGCTCTTTCTACTTTCTTCCATAGGTTAACAATGTTTATGTTGGAAGTTCTAAAAGCTTTTACAATTTGTATAAGATCTTCTTCACATAAATTCATATTATAAGCACCCATACTTTTAAGTGCTCCTACTCCACCTTGGTATCCTAGTGCTAGTTCTGCTATTTTACCTTTTTGTCTTAGATCGCTTTCTTTGGTTATTTCGTCAATGTCTACTTTAAACATTTTAGATGCACTTGCTTCATAAATTTTGCCATGAGTGTTAAATACATCTATTCTCCACTTTTCATTGGAAAGATAAGCTATTATTCTTGCTTCTATTGAACTAAAATCTGATATTATAAATCTATGATTTTTCTTTGGTATAAAAGTTGTTCTTATTAATTGAGATAGTATTGTTGATATATCTTCATTGTGTTTGTATTTATTAAGTGTATCTCTACTAGGTAATTTATTTTTATAATTATTACTTATAATATTTCTTACTTCTTCCAAGTTTTCAATTTTATTTTGTGGAAGATTTTGAACTTGTACTAATCTTCCTGCCCATCTTCCAGTTCTGTTTGCTCCATAAAATTGGAATAATCCTCTTATCCTTTCATCACTACAAATACATCTTTTCATTGCTTCATATTTTTTAGTAGATGTTTTACTTAACTTGCTTCTTAAATTCAATACTTCTATTATTTCTTTATAGTGTGGGTGGTTTAATACTTCTTCACTGTTTAATAAGTTTTCTACGCTTTCTTTGTTTAGTGAGCTTACTTCTAGTCCTAATCTTTTAAGATAGTTTTTAATTTGATTATTACTTTTTGGATTTTCTACTTTGGTTATAGTTTTAAGTTTTTTTATTAATTCTTCTTTAAACTCACTATCATATATACAAGCATTTTCTAGTAAGTTTTTATCTACTAATACACCTCTGTCATTTATCTCTTGGTCTAGCTCCCAAAGCTTTTGTTCACTTTTTGGAAATTCTACTTTTTCCAAAACTTTTTTTATACTTCTCTCCACTACAACATCATTTATGCAGTAAGTTTTAAATTTTTCATATTTTTTAATTACATCCAATTTATCATTGATGTTTTCCTTTGAATTTATTAAAGATACATTTCTTTCATCCATAAAAAATCTTATTAAGTTTTTACCTTCTTCTAGTTTTTGTTCTTTTAATCCTAGTGTTTTGCCTACTTTATCTAATCCATGCGGTAATCCTAGGTATAGGGCATGTACTTGTGTGCACCTAAACATTTTAGGGCTTAGGTATTTGTTGAAGTGTTTAGATAAACATATCCTTTCAAAGTTGGCATTAAAAGCTGTTTTTATTATATTTTCATCAAATATATCTTCTTGTAGTTTTTGTGGTATTTTTTCTCCATTTTTTAAATCTATTATTTTTACTTCATCATCATCATAAGCATATGCCATAAGTAGTATTTCAAAATCTTTTTCAATATATTTATAGACCCCACTTTTGGTAAGGTCTATTTTTGAGTAAGTTTCAATGTCTATAGATATAGTTTTCATTATATTAATATCCCATCATCGGCTATTATGTCAAAATCATCGGCTGCACTACTTCTGTTACTTATTTTTTCTCCATCTCTTATCTTTTGGATGTTTAAAAGTCCAGCCGCAATACCACAGTTGCCACTTTCTATATGGTTGTATGGATAAAAGTTTATACTTACCCTTCCGTAGCACCCATTGTAAACTTCATCTGAATCAGTTATTTCCTTTAGTTCTCTATCTACTACTTGTGGTTGTTGTTTAGAGTTTGTATTTATATAGAAGTGATTTTGGTATTCTGGTCTGTCTAATAGATCCCCGTCTTTTAAGCAAGTGATTAAATCCTCTGGAACTTGTCCACCCCATATATTAAGTCCATTTTTTGTAGCATTGGCCATTCCAATGTATATTTTCCCCATAGTTTCACTGCTTTCTTTTGGTATAAGTATTGTTATTCCAAACTTTGGTTCTGAGTCTAAATCATTTACTCTAGCTTCCTTTGTGTTTACATAGTTAAATCTTACTTCCCCTGTTACTACTTTAGTAGTAAATTTCATTTTTGTTCCCCCTTTTGATTTTTTGTTACCATTTAAGTAACACTTTATATAAATAATTTATTTACAGGCTCATCTTGTAAAGCACCCCTTATTGCTTTGCAAGTTTTCATTCCCGCTTTCATGTTTTTGTTTAAGATTTTAGTTACGCTAGTATGACAAATCCCAGCCATCCTTGCAAATTCCCTGTTTGTAATATCCTTTTTTATTAATACTTCCCTAAAATACTCAACGTTTAACTCCATTTCCCCTGTCTCCTTAACTAATTTCTTTATTGATTTTTTTCTTAAATACCTTTATTAAATAACGTTACCAACTGGTAACATAATATTATCACCTTGGTGATTATTCCGTCAATAGGAATACCTTTTTTTGTCAAATCGTTGAATATAATCACCACTTTAGGTATAATAAACATTATAAATGTCATAATATTTTCATAATATGACATGATATGTTATATTTAATTATTTTGTAGTTTAGAAATGAGGATTCGATATATGATAGGAGAATACTTAAAAACTTTAAGGCTTGAACGTAAATTGTCACAACGAGCTTTGGCTGAAAAGTCTGGTGTTAGTAATGCCGAGATAAGTAGAATTGAATCAGGAGAAAGAAAAAGACCATCTGAAGAAGTTTTAAGAGCTTTAGCTTTAGTACTTAAAGTAGATTTTAATTACCTTTTAGAGAAATGTGGTTATTTAGGTGTTGAGTCTTCTTTTTCCAGATTGAATAGAACAATTAAAACAGATTTAGCGGTTTATAGAGAAGAGTGTGAGGATAAATTTATTAGTACTATAACTCCTAGGATTCTTAAAGAAGGTTTTAATATGAGCTTAATTAAAAATCATTTTTTAGGTAATATTATGGCTGCTAAAGATAATTACATTTGGAGAATTAAGCTTATCCCTTTTCGTGAAAAAGACCACTTATCTGTACTTACTCATTTTTTAATGGATACATATGGATACTTAGCTTGTTATGATGAACTTAATGTTTCTAAATTTACTATTGCTACTAATAGTGAAGATGCCTTTAAAAGGATTAAAAAGAGAAACCCTGTTAATTTAAACATTTTGATTTCTATAATGCTTGTTGATTTGGAAAATAATGAAATTGTTGATGAATATATATTTGAAAAAACACCTACTATAGATAGTGTCTATTAGTAGGTGTTTTCTTAAATTCTAATAATAAGTTTATTATTGATTTTCAAGTTCTAATACTTTGTTAATACAATTATCTAGTCCAAATGCATTGTTTCCTGAAGCATTTTTAAGTTTTATATCAGGTGTGGTTTTTTCTTCTTCATTACATATGCCACTATCAGTTAAGTACATAGTTGATGACATTCTCACAATAAGACCACTGTTATTTAATTTGAATAATACAGGGTCATACACATACCCATCTCCTCCAGTTTTAGTTCCGACTATTGTAGCAAATTTCTGTTCTTTGCAAAAGATAGAAAATGATTCTGCCCCTGAGTATACATAATCGTCAACCAATAAATATATTCTACCTTTAAATGGTGTCTTACTTTTACCTTGAATTATTGCCTTATTATATTCAAAGTGTGTAAACATACTTGTTAATTCTTCTGGAGCATTTTTAATTATATCTTTAGGTAATTCACTAATATCATTAAGGTTTGTATTTCTCGCTTTAGTGAAATTATTAATAACATCTGAAGTATTCCTAACCAATCGATATCCTCCACATTCATAGCTTTTGTCTGTAAGTGTTGATACTAATTTAGTCCAATATTCATCAGTTCCTCCAAAATTTCCTCTTATATCAATAACGAGTGATTTATAATCTTGTCTTTTTTTCAAATAGGAATCAATTCTTTTCATGTCTCCATCAATGGATCCATTTGCTGCATTCATTTGAGGAATATCTATATATCCAATTTCTCCTTCAACTAAATCCTTCATTTCTATATCCTTATAACTTTCGCTTCCATATCCACCTCCCTTTTTTAAGGAGTTATACATATTATTTACATTTTCATCATCAAAAAAGTCATACCATCCAAGCGGTTCATAAACCTCTTTTAACATATCAAAGTATGCTTTTTCATTAACTACTTCAGTATGACCACTGTTTAAGTCTTTTAATATATAGTTTAATTTATCAGCAAAATCCTGGTCTGATAATGTTTTCATAACTATTTCCTTGTAAGATTCCTTATTAGCTAACCAATCTACTTTATTTTGCCTTTTATTAACTTCTAAAAAAGGATATCCATCCTTAATTTCATTGTATAGTTGCTCAAAATCAGCCAACTTTTCTTCTTCTGATAACGTGCTGGTACTTGTGCATCCAACAGTAATTAAAGTTATCATTATAAGAATTGTTAAAATTTTAAACTTCATAAAATCCCCCCATAACCAACTTTCTAAATTTTCAATTTATAGCAGTATTAATTTAATTATAGCAGAATTTGGAGTTTGTTATATGTACATGAAAATATATGTTTTTTATAACACTAAAAAAGAGCAATAATTGTATTGCTCTTTAACTATAATAATACTCTCATCTAAAACTAAATCCAGAGTATATTTTAATATTTTTAAATTTGTTTACATGTTAATATAGCTTTTTAGCTATTTGATGCAGCAGTTGCTGAAACGGCAGCCATAGTTGCAACCATACATGCTATTTCTATTGCTATAATTATATCTAAGAATATGTTATTGCTTATAGTATCTACCTTACTGTCTTCTTTTAAATAATCTGCATACGCTGATGCTACTATAGCCGCACTTATCATATTTCTATTATTTTTCCCTAATCCCCAGTTACCAAACCCTTTTACTTCCTTTAGACTATCTGATACATTTTTTACTTGATTTACTAGTGTAGCTTCATTGCAATCTAATAATGATATAGCTCCTATTAGGGGATATCCGTATCCATCTATCTTACAATATTCTTTATCCATTAAGTTTTTAAGTCTTATAATTTTATCTATACTTTCAGAGTTTCTATCTTTGTCAAAACACATTATATGAGATAGGGCTTGAAGATTGTTTGATGCATAAAATCCATTTGATTTAAGATTTTCATAACATTTTTCTATGTATTGTAAATCTTCATCTATATTTTTTGAATTTATAGCTATAAGCGCTACTCTACAATAGTCATCACTTGATGTTAAAAATGGATGATGTTTTTTCATAAACTCATATACATATTTCATGTTATCAATACATGTATCTATGTCTATCTTGTTTTTGTTTTCATATAGTATTATTGCTACAAATGGTAGATATGTGTCTCCCCAAAAACTCTTGTTTTTTAATTGTTTATATATCTCTAGGATTTCTTTAAAGTCATTTTCTGTATCGATTTTATTTGATAATAGTGTAGCTGTATAGTACATGCTATATCCCCTAAAGTTTGAGAATATTCCTGTGTTATCTTTTATTATTTTTAGATTTTCTTCTATCTTTTCTTTGTTTGCATATTGGTTTTTAATTGTTAGAGATAAAGCACAACTATATTGTATCATCCCCATGCTCCATGCGCCTTTAACTTCTTTTATTTGTTGGTAGTTTTCTATGAATTGTTCTAGTTTATTTTGTATTATATATTCTTGCATAAATTCTCCCCTTATAATTTTATAGATATTTAATGCCTTTAAATAAGCTATGTTGTGCTGTACTTTCTAGAGTTTTTATATCTTTAATTCAATTATAACAAAAATATCCATAAAAATAAGCATCATTATATTATATCCTCTCCCATGAACCAATTATCTTCATGCTCCTCAGTTATTATTCTTATTGTATAATTATTTGGTTTTGATTTTGTATAGTTATTATTTTTGTCCATAATGTTATATTCATTTACAGCTATTTCTGAGAATAATCCTTCTAAATCATTTGCTTTTGAGTATTCTTTGTAATCACGAGTATAGCATTTTGTCACAAGATTTTTATTTAATTTCATTTCCCATGCTGATATTGGATCTTTGTCATATCCAAGTACTCCATATATAAAATCACACATTGCATAGCTTCCATCAATAAATGCTTCACATATAACATGACCATGATATGCTTTTTTTGTGTTAACGATATGAACTATCCTTGCAGGGATGTTGCTACATTGTAATAATACACACCCTACTCTTGCCATGTCTGCACACCAGTCAGTTCCTCTGTTTATTATATCTTTTTCTTTTCCTCCAAAGGTCATATCTAAAAATTCTACTTCATAGTTAAATGCTATGTTAGATGTGAATTTTAGGATATTTTTAATTGTATCGAGTGTGTTGTTTCCTTTAAAGGTTTGAGCAAATTCAAATAGTTCATGTTTAGTTGTGTTGTATGGAATTTTAGGATTAGTTTCGTAAAATAGTGGTGCTGTTTGTGTATCTACTAAAGTCATTTCTTTTAAGAATTGATGGTCTATTGAATCTAATGCGTGTAAGTCGTTTCTTAACATTTGTCCATATGCTTTTCCAAATACATCATAGCCTGTTCTCATGTATATATCCCCCTTGGTAAAAATATAAACGTATAAATTAGTTTATGTTGTAGAATAATTGTTAATTTAATGATAGCAGAAATATCCATAAAAATAAGCATCAGTAATTATACTGATGCTTTATTTATGTATTCTTAAGTTTTTTTCTTAATTTTTTAAAGCTTCTACTTCTTCTACACTTAATCCTGATTTGAAACAAATGTATATTTATTTGCAAGACGATGTTATGTATGTAGATATCTCTTATATATATAAGTATCATTAAAGTATACAAGGTAAGGAGGGATACTGTGAGTAAAATAAAAAAAACTATATGTACTATAATAATATCACTAAGTACAGGTTTATTAGCTGGATGTACAAGTACAGAACCATTGAGTACAGAAGAATATTTAAATCACAATAAAGCAAGTATAAATCTAGATAGTATTGATGATTTTAAAGGGTTAGATTTATTAAAAGAAGATCTAGAAAATAAAAAAGTAATTTTAACCGGTGAGATGCATGGGTTTGATAAAGATAAGATACTCAATATCAAAATGGTAAGATATCTACAAAAAGAAATAGATCTTAAATATTATCTAGCTGAAATGGGATATAGTAATGCATACTTTATTAATAAGTATCTAAAAACTGGTGATGAAGATATATTACAACAAGCTTTTTCACATGTAAAAGGGACAGCCGGTCATAATGAAGATAATTATAATTTTTATAAACAACTTTATGAATTTAATAAAGATTTAGACGATGATGATAAAATAAAAATAATTGGAATAGACATAGAGCACAATCC
Source organism: Paraclostridium sp. (assembly GCF_051657365.1). Lineage (NCBI taxonomy): Bacteria > Bacillati > Bacillota > Clostridia > Peptostreptococcales > Peptostreptococcaceae > Paraclostridium > Paraclostridium sp. The sequence continues at coordinate 3,549 of NZ_JBOFKN010000016.1, read as the reverse complement.
TATTAGCTCTCATGATTATATAAAAGATATCATAAATAGTGAAAAATCAGAAATAGAAAGTATAAATTCATTGCTAGAGAGTTTAAAAAATTATCAAAACAAAGGTGATACCTATGAATGGAAGGCTGCAATGGATGATTTATATTTAAAGGTTAATAATGTAATTATCGATTTACAAACAAATGAAAAATTTTATAAAAACTTACTTGGAAAAGAATTTTTAGGATTTACAATTGTGGTAGAAAATATAAAGGCTACATGTGATGCTTATAAGGATGAAATGAAATTTGATTATATACGAGAAAATCAAATTTATAAGAACTTTATAATATTAGATAGTACTATAGATGATGGTAAATACTATGGCCAATGGGGATTAGGACATATATACCAAGAAAAAGTTACTTATACTTCTTTCGATATAGAGTTTTTTGGATCTAAATTGGATAAAGACAATAAGTTTAAAGATACGGTTATGTCTATAGCTTATGTATATGATAAACCAAGTTCAAAGTATATACCAGGCTCTTATTATGTAAATACAGATATATTCAGTGACTATATAAAAAATAAAAACACATGTATGTTATTTAAACTAAATGGACATAAGTCCCCGTTTGAAAATGAATTCATATCACCTTTTCAATCTGGCAATGAGTTTGATAGGTCTAAAGTTACTACAGACTATTTTCAATATATGGTAATTTTTAAAGGAGTAAATCAATCAAAGGATGTTAACTAATTTATTTTTGATTTTAATAAAAAAAATAAAAAGTTTGGACTATTAAATCTTACCTTAGATACTTTTTATCATTATTAGGCAGGGGGTTTTCTCATCCCATATTTCTTTTATTTCTTCAAATGGATAAAACCCTACTCCTAAATAAATTTTTTTGGATTTGCATAATATTTATTTGAATTTGACTCAACTATGGTATTAACCATAAGAAATCTCCCTCAACTATTTCCATTCATATCGGCATTTTTTAGTTTCACTCAATGAATAAGCATCTGATGTTTTTGGAATATCTATTATTTCTATAAGGTTTGCATCAATGTATTCACAAACTCTTCTAGAAGCATAATTATCAGGATTGCATGTAATTATTATACTATCTAATCTATTTTCTTTAGCAACTTCCTTAATAATACTACATGCTTTTGCAGAATATTTATTACCACGATATTCTTCATTAATTGCATATCCGATATATCCTATGTATTTTACTACTTTCTCTATATTCCCAATTTTCAAATTAATATGTCCTATTATCTTATCAGAATTATGTAGTAAAACCTTAAATTTATACTCTGGTGAAAACCCTTTGAGATCATCACCCTCACGTTTTTCCTGTAAAACAATATCAATTTTTCCATCAGTTAATATTTTATAATCCTTTAACTTAACCATAAGTCCCCCCTAATAACAGATTCTCAGCTTTTCTATATTATACATCCTCCTAGAATATAGGTGTACTCTAAAATAAGTATCACTTTAATTATTACTCTTTTAAATTGCATAAGTAGCCCGCTATAAATGCAGACTGTAGCTTTCTAACTTCTTCATTAAAATGAACATGATCACAGTATATATCTTCACCTAAGTTACTTGTAAAACTATACAAATCTATAAATCCAATATTATTTTCAATTATTATTTCTTTTGCTATGCTATTGTAAGTTTCCAAATCTTTTATATACCTTAAGAAACCAACTTTTCTTGAATTGTGAATTTTTTCATTAAAAGGAGTTGTGCTAACCCATAGTACTTGGCTAGACATATTCTTTGCTATATCAATTATCTTACTTAAATTCATTTTATACTCAGACTCTTTTACTTGCTTCTCTAACAAATTTCTATCAATTCTAATATCGTGCATTGCACAGTTTATAAGTAAAATATCATACTTAACATTTTTATGATTTTCTTCAATTAGATATTCTAAAACCTTAACGCTATCACCTACGTTAGTTCCTATTGGTCTATCCAAATTATTTAATGCTTCTTTAATACCCCTTTTTCTATCATAGTTAAATTTATCTTTTATCATCTCTTTTAGATATGGTCCATAGTGTATGGATATACTATCACCTATTACAAATATACTTCTATTTTTACTTTCCATAAATTACTCCCTTTAACTTTGAAATCTATTTATATTTATCATATTTGAAGTAAATACCGTAAATTTCTATAGTGTCATTAACTATTTTAATGAATGTATTATCATAAATTCCGTAAATTGTAGTATAATGTTATGCTTCATAGCTATCTTTCATATGCTCTTCATCCGCAGAATCTAAATATGGATCAATGCTGGAATTAGATTATATTTTTTCAAATATGCAATTCACCTAATGATCTACTATAATAAATTCGATAACATATAAATTCTAGGAGTTAAATTCAACCCCTCTATTTTTTAATATTTTCAATATTTCTCAAACCACTTCACTATACTCACCCCATCAATAATGCTACCATTTACTAAACTAAACCCTAAGGAGGTACAAAAATGAAATGGTACTTAGACTTTGGTCATGGAGGAAAAGATCCTGGAGCCATAGGCAAAAACAACACAAAAGAAAGCGATACAGTATTAAAAATAGGACTACTAGTAAAAAAAATCCTTGAAAGATCCAACGAAAAAGTAATAACAACTCGTGAAAACAATACCTATTACTCACTTTCACAAAGATGTGATAAAGCCAACAAAGAAAACTGTGACTACTTCATAAGCATTCATATGAACTCCTCAACAAACACATCAGCAAAAGGCACAGAAACTTGGGTCTACAACCTAAACAGCAAAATCTCCACACTAGGCAAAACCCTAACCACAAATTTATCAAAAAACCTAAACACGCCTAACCGAGGAGTAAAAGAATCCAAACAATTTTCAGTACTAAAAAACACAAAAATGCCAGCAATAATAATAGAAATAGATTTCATATCAAGCTCACAAGTAGAAACCTCTTGCACAAAAGAAAGCTACGTCCAAAACACAGCACAAACAATAGCATCTACCCTATTAAACTTCATAAACAAAGAAACACCTCCAAAAGACCAACTTTACAAAGTAACCATAGGAGCATTCAAAGACAAAAATAACGCCCTAAAACTAAAAAATGAAGCCATTTCAAAAGGCTTCAAAGACACCTACATATCATAAGAATTTGAGTTCATATTCCAATAGATACCTATAAAAACCAAAAACAGTACATGAAAATATCATTCTTATTTCATGTACTGTTTTTATATTAAAACAATAAATATTAAAATTTAAATAAATTGATTCTAATTTTCTGTAATCTTTTTATTATTAAGTTCTTCTATTTCTTTTTCTATATATTCTTTTTCTTTTTTAATTTTGTTAACTTGCTCTTTTGTATTAATATATTTAGCTTCTTCTTTGGTTAATTCAATTCTTTCTATTTTTTCATTTAATTCTTGAATCTACTTTTTATATTTAGATGCTTTTAAAAAGTCTAGTATTGCCATTTTTTGTTCTCCTATCTAATGTTTAATAGCTTTTGTATTATATACAT